>NZ_AMRI01000011.1 GCF_000299915.1 Gallaecimonas xiamenensis 3-C-1 | reverse complement strand
GCCGCGGGCGCCTGCCAATGGCGGCTAAAGGAAGCCACGTAGGCCACCATCAGCCCCACCAGCACCCCCCCGGCCGCCCCGGTATCCACAGGGCCGCCGGCAAAGGCGTCCAGTCCCGCGTTGGTGATGAGATAGGCCAGCACCGCCGCCAAGGCGGCGCTGCCGTCGTTGCGGCTAAGGCCGGTGGCCACCCCCACCGCAAACAGCAAGCCCAGGTGGGCAAAGACGGCGTCGCCGGTCTGGTAAAGCCAGGCCGACAAGGCCGGCGACCACCAGTGGGGGCTGGCTGCCCCCAACCCCAGCACCAACCCTGCCGCCGGCAGTATGGCTACCGGCAGCATCAGGGCTTGGCCCAAGCGTTGGGCCCTGGCGAAGAGGACCTTGCTCACTTAAAGGGCGGCGCTCCAGTTGTCGAGCCAGGGCAAGGCGTCCCCTTCCGGGTCCAGGGTTTCGCAGGCATCCACTTTCAGCGGCGCGCTAACGGCATGGCCGCCCAGCTCGTCCAGCAGGGTGTCGAACTGCTCACCGGCGCCGCAGTAGGTGTCGCCGTAGCTCGAATCGCCCAGGGTAACGACCCCGTAAGGCAGGCCATTGAGCATGGGGAAGGCGTCTTTCAGGGCCACGAAAAAGGGCACCAGGTTGTCGGGGATGTCCCCCTGGCCGGTGGTGGAGGTCACCACCAGCAGGGCGTCGGGCCTGTCCTGGATAACCCCGGCCAGATCCGGATTGTCAAACAGCACCGCCTGGTGCCCCTTGCCGGTCAGGGTTTGGGTGAGGGTCTGGGCCAGCTGCTCGGCGGCGCCGTACACAGAGCCGAATACCACATGTATCCGTGCCATCAATACTCCTTGTCATGCCAGCTGTCGGCGTCGGCCATCAGGGCCTGGCCATTCCAGCCAAATTGGGTGAACAGTGCTTGCCAGCTATCAGGCAGCGGCGCCCGGATATCCAGAGCCTGGCCGGTGACTGGGTGGGTAAAACTCAGGCGCCAGGCCCGCAAACCCAGTTCGTTAAAGGCCATCTGTTCGCGAAAAAACTTATTATGCTTACCGTCCCCATGGGTGGTGTCGTTGATGATGGGGTGGCGCAGGTGATCAAAATGGCGCCGCAGCTGGTGGCGCCGTCCCGTTTTGGGAGAGCAGGCCATCAGGCTATAGCGGGCCGTATTATAGCGCCCCACCGCAAAAGGCAGCTCCCCATGGGCCAGGGGGGCATAGGCGGTTACCGCGTCCTGAGCACTTTTTTCCAGGCGCGGCTGGCCCATGACGGCGTCATGTTCTTCCACCAGGGGATAATCCAGCAGCCCCCCTTCCTTGACCCAGCCACGGACCAGGCTCAGGTAGCTTTTCTTTACGGCCCTGTCGGTAAACAGAGTGGTCAGCTGCCGGGCCACGTCGCTCGACAGGGCAAACAGCAGCAGCCCCGAGGTGGGCCTGTCCAGGCGGTGCGCCGGGAACACGTGCTGGCCCAGTTGGTCACGGAGCATCTGCATGGCAAAGCGGCGCTCGCCGGAGGCAATTTTGGAGCGGTGCACCAAGAGCCCGGCGGGCTTGTCGATCACCACCAGGTGCTCGTCCTGGTAACAGATGGGTAGCATCATTCGCGCACGCGCTTGCCGCTCAGCAGCTCATCAAGATCGGCGACCAAGT
Organism: Gallaecimonas xiamenensis 3-C-1; assembly: GCF_000299915.1. Classification (NCBI taxonomy): domain Bacteria; kingdom Pseudomonadati; phylum Pseudomonadota; class Gammaproteobacteria; order Enterobacterales; family Gallaecimonadaceae; genus Gallaecimonas; species Gallaecimonas xiamenensis. The sequence goes on along the minus strand of NZ_AMRI01000011.1, from coordinate 139,979 downwards.
CCAGCAGCGGATTGAGACGCTCACCATGGTGGCGCCAAGACTCTTCTGCCATGGGGCAGACGCAGACATTGCTGGGGGCCTGGCCCAGGGTCAGCATCACCTTCAACTTGGGCAGGTAGATAAACTGCACCCACTGCTCAAAGCTCAGGGTATCGACGGCAAAGGGCTCGACGCTGGCCAGGGCCTGGTCGCTGGGCGCCGTGTCGGCCCAAAGCCGGTGCAGGCGCATTTCCATCTCAATTTGCCCCATCAGCGCCAGGGCACGCTGATTGATATCTGCCATGAAATCTTCCTCGGTCAAACAGGGTGTCTAGGATAGCAAAGCCAGGCTCCCTATAATGACCCTTTTTCCAGACGAGCCCCCTTTCATGGAACTGACCAACCTGGCCGATTTCCTCGACGCCAGCGGCGCCCGTTACCAGATCTTCGACCTGGGCCGCCGCGTCTGTCCTCTGCCCCAGGACAGCTTTACTGCCTGTGCCAGGGGCGAGCGCCCCTACCCTTATCCCCTGCAGCGCCAAGCCTGGCTGGGCATCCTGTTCTGGCAGGAGCAGCCCTACGTGTGGTTTGTGCGCCTGGGGCTGGACGAGCAAGGGCTGATTAACCAGGGCCAGGCTGCCCAGTTCATGGCCCAGGTGCTGGCTGCCATGCAAGAAGGCAAGGATGCCCTGCCGGACAATCCCTACACCTTTGTACCCAGCGAGGAAAAGCGAGCGGCCTTCCACAGCCTGGCCCGACTCTATCTGGGTGAAGGGGCGTCCATCTATTACGAAGAAGCGGCCGCCTATGCCAGAGGCCAGTTGGACGGCTGGCAGCGCCTGGGCCTGCAAGGCCTGGCCGACCTGGTGGCCAGGGACAGGCAAGCCGACTGGTTTGCCCCCTTCCTGGCCAAGGCCCCCTTGGAGGTGCTGGCCCCACTGGCAGTGCAGCTGGAAAGCCATGCCGTTGAGGGCGCCGTTGCCGACAGCCTCTGGCAACGCTTTGACCAGGCTCCCCTGCCCCTGGCCCGGGCCTTGGGACAAAGCCCCTATCGGGACCAGGCAGCCGATAGGCTGCTGGCAACGGGGGATGTTCAGGGGCTGCTGGTGGTGGCCGGCCGACTTTGGGAAAGCCTGGAACAGGAGGCACGCCTGGGCGCCTTTTTGGAAGCAGCCGCTGCTTGCGATCAGGGCCGCCATTTTGGCGCCCTCTTTGCCGACTTGGTGATGCTGCCGACCCTGCGGCAAAAGGTGCTGGCCAAGCTGCGAGACCCCAACCGCTCCGAGGCCCTGGCCACCGCCTTGGGTAAGCTGTTTTGAGCAGTACCTTGCTTATCCTGCTGACCGCCTTGGTCCTTTGGGGCTTTTGGCGGCTGCGCCAGCAGGAGGAATGGGCACGGGTCTGCGCAGCCCGGCTATGCCGCCAGCAGCAAGTGCAACTCTTGGAAGTGGCGCTACAAACCCGGCGTCTGACCCGCCAAGGTTTGTTGCATGTCTATGTGATGGATTTTAGCCTGGCACCCCAGGACAGGTATCAGGCGCAATTTGTGATGCGCGGTCGCCAGTTGCTCAATGTCACCTGGCCGGTGATGCGGGAGCAGGCCCCCTAAAAAGCGGCGCGCCGGTCAAGTCTCCCTGGCCGGCGCGTAACACAATGGTCTGTCCTTGTACCCGGCATCCTGCCCCTTCATCCCGAAGGCTGCGCAGCTTCCTGCCGCCGCTGTCCTTGTCCAACTCGTCCTGAGTGTCGTCCTTTTGGCCCGGGCCTCTTGCCCTGTCCCTGGCGCCGCCTGTCCTTGGCTTGCATCCTTGCGGTGGCCTGGCGTCCTGCCATTATCCCTTTGGCCATCTCCTGGGGCTTCGTTCCTCGAAACCCGCCAACCTTGGCCCTGTCCCTGTGATCGTCCTGACCACGTGATAAAGCTTACCTCAGCCAAGGCCTCACTCAAGGGTGCCACGGGCCCTTTGGCCAGGCTCTGCCTGAACAGAAAAATAAAAAAGCCTTTAAATACAATACGTATCAAATGACATGGCCAGGAAATTGGCGTTGTTCACCTACAGCCTTGTAAGCCATATCGCACACAGCCACTGGCGGGGGGCCCAAAGGGGCTAAGCCCAGGGAAAAGCCGGATAGCCGTAGGCGCTTTAGCGGGCCCCAAAAACAAGAAGCCGGGAAGGGTTTCCCCTTCCCGGCGAGAGCGGCTTGGATGTCGATTCCTTGCGCTATGTGCTCCTTGCATCAATCCTTGATGCTCCCTGTCCTTGGGATTTCCTTGATGCGGCTCCGTGCCGTTGTCCTGTTCGGTGTCCTTACCAGGCCAAGCTTCCTGCTTCGCCACCTCATCCTGAGGGTTACCGCTTCCTGCGGTGTCGTCCTTGCTTTCATCCTTGAGCCAGCGTCCTGCCGACAGGTAAAAGATTAGCCTTTGGGGGCCCATTCTCAATGGCCTTTTGCCGCCCCTTGGGCTGGCCTGTCCTCAGAAATGAACGGCAGTTAAAGGCTAATGTATTGTTTTCATTGATACTGCCTGAATCGGCTACGCCTTGACCACCAGTACAAAGGGGCAAATGCCCAAGGCTATGTAAGAGATCTCGCACAAAGAGGGAGTGCAATCACCTCCCTGGCCAGCTGAGGAAGAAAAACTGGGGGCCCAAAAAAAGAAGAGCCGGGAGGGGTTTCCCCATCCCGGCGAGAGCGGCTCGGTGTCGATTCCTTGCGCTGCATGCTCCTTGCATCGGTCCTTGATGCGCCCCTATCCTTGGGGTGTCCTTTATACGGCGTCCTGCCGTTGTCCTGTTCGGTATCCTTACCTGGCCAAGCGTCCTGCTTCGCCACCTCGTCCTGAGGGTTACCGCATCCTGCGGTGTCGTCCTTGCCTTCATCCTTGTGCCAGCGTCCTGCCGACGTGAATAAGATTACCTCAACGGCAGGCTCGAACAAGGCCATGCAGCCGGTGTCAGCCTTTGCAAGAACACCTAAGGTGAACCAAAAATAAAGCCTAATTCATTGATTTAAATAATATTGATGTGAGTAGCGCAGACTAAGGCCGACGCCAGGAAGCGGCAAAGGCCCACCCCTTTGTGAGAGATCTCTTACACGGCTTTTCCAAATGGGCGACCTCTTATTCTGTCTCAACGTCATCGGGCTTACGCCCTTGAGCCCAATAGCGGCGGCCCGTGGCCATATTGGCTACGCTTTCAGCAGTCCGGGTCAGAGATCTTTTCGCCACAGGGCGACTTCCAACTCGCCCAAGGTCAGGGGGCTCTGGGGGACAAAACCCTGATTCAGGAAAAAGCCCCCCTCCTGCGGCCGGCTCAGCAACAAGGCCAGGCACCCTTGCCCGGCCTGCCGGGCCGCCTTGCTGGCCCCTTCAATCAGCATCTGGCCCAGCCCCTGCTGGCGATAAGCAGGGGAGACGGCCACAAAAGCCAACCAATCAAAACGCGCCAGGCCGATTTCATCCACCAAGCGCTTTTCCAGTGTCAGCCATTGCTGGGTGGTGCCAAGGCCGGCCGTGAGCAGCATCGACAGCCGCCAGCTCCAAAGTTTATGGGTGCCCTGGGGTTCACTGACCAGGCAGGCCAGCCCCAATAGACTGCTCCCTTCAAAGCAGCCCAACAGCCGATGCTGGCCCTGCCATAGGTGTTGCAGCTCGTCGCGGATGGACGAGCGTAGCCGTTTTTCATAATCGGGGTGTTTGGCGTCGAACAGCGCCATAAAGAGGGGATCGTCCCGGTAGCATTGGAACAAAATGCTGCCGGCTTGGCGCAAATCTTCGGCAGTCAGCCAGGTCAGTTGATACGCTTGGTTCAGGGCTTGGGTCACGGCGACGTCTCCAGGGTCGGCACGCTATGACGCTAGCGCCATATCAACGATTTCGCAACAAAGAGGGCCCTCATCATGGAACAACCCGTTCATTCATTGCACGATCTCTTTGCCCAATTGGGGTTACCCAGTACCCACAATGAAATAGAAGGCTTTATCGCCAGCCACCAGGGCCTTAATGCCCGTACCCAATTGGCCGACGCTCCCTTTTGGAGCCGCTCCCAGGCCGCCTTCTTGCGGGAGGGGTTGCGGGATGACTCGGACTGGGCCGAGTGCATTGACGAGTTGAACGTGCGTTTGCGCTGATTTTGTGGATCATAGGGCTCCCCTGCCGAGGAGCCCCCATGTCCAACGAACTGACCGACGTCATCAACGCCCTCAAACAGGAGGGGCGAAAGCCGACCCTGGCCCTGGTCAAGGCCAGGTTGCGCTCCCCCGTTCCCTTGCCGCTTATTATCAAGGCCCTGCAGGGTGAGCAGGTGGACAGCCTGCCCGAGGCCCAGCCCCTGGCCCCCTTCAGCCCGGCACAATTGGCCTGGATACAAGACTATGTGGCCAAGCAGTTGGCTCCTTACCAGGCCGCCCTCAAACGCCACGGCATCGATTTAGAGGAAAACTGATGTACCTCTTGGACGTGACCTTCGATCTCTTTGAAGACAGCCAGGTGCACCTGGTGGAAGGGGCTGTGATGCGCCTTTTTGACGCCTGGCGCCACCAGGGGCAGGTATTGGGCCGGGAACTGCCTACCTGGATCCGCGACGGCAGCCTGAACCTGCGGGTAGTCTGCCCCGAGCAAGACAGCCTCCACCCCCGCTACCTGTCGCCGGCCGGCAAGCATGCCCTGGCCCGGCTGGCCGAAGCCGGCCTGACCCAGCCGCGCATCAAGCTGCTGGGGCGCGACCTGTTCTCCGACACCACAGCCGAAGATCAGGCGCCGTCCTGGCAACTGCTCTACGCCACCTTCGTCCACAATTGCAGCCCGCTACGCAGCGGCGACACCCTGGCTCCCATTCCCCTCTACCGGGTACCGGCCATCGCCAACGGCGACCATAAGCTGCTGCTGCGCTGGCAGGACGACTGGATGGCCTGCGATCAATTGCAGATGAACGGGGTCAGCGCCGAGCAGGCCGCCTTGCAGGAACTGGGGGATCCCAAGAGCCCCCTGGGCCGGCGCGGCTGCGACTTTGCCAAGCGCATCCAGTACCTGACCCAGATCCCCACCTACTACTACCTGTACCGGGTGGGGGGTGAAAGCCTGGAGGCAGAGCAGCACAGGCCCTGCCCCGGCTGCGGCCAACCCTGGCGGCTGGCCGAGACCCTGCACGGCATCATCGATTTCAAATGCGACGACTGCCGGCTGGTGTCCAACCTCAGCTGGGACTTTCAGTAAGGCTGTCGAGAAAGGCGGCCAGTGAGGGGGCCAACACGTCCTGGGCCGGTTGGCCGACCGGCTCCAGCACCACCTCACCGCTCTGGTTGTCGACGCTGAGCATAAAGTTGTCGTCGTCGGTGCAGGCAATAAAGAGGGTGACCGGCTGGTTGAGACGGCGCTTCATCAGCACATGGCCAATCAGGTTTTGCTGCAGCCGCTCAAAATCCTGCTCGTTCCAGGCCCCCAGCAGCTCCACCTCTCCCCTGGCATGGCTGACCTTGAGGTATTCCATAAAATAGTGGCCGAAATAGGCCTTGATGCTGGGATGCAGGGTCAGGCCAAGGGCCGCCTCCAGGCCGGTGAAATCGGCCGGGGTGTCCCGCTTGACCGGGTGCCAGCGGCCATCCCCCTCGCAAGGAGAGGGCCAGTCGGAGTCGGGCTGGTAGCGCCAACAGGGATTGTCCTGACTCAGGCGGGCAAAAAGGCGTTCCAGGGCATTGAGGCTGTCCATAGGGGCGGGCTCTTGGGATACAATGGCAGGCCAGTTTAGCCAAGGCCCAAGCCAATGCCAAAGAACTCCCTTTACCACGGTGCCAAGGAATTGGCCGATCTGCCCCTGGGCAAGACCACGGCCTACCAAGACCAGTACGACCCCGGCCAGCTGCACGCCGTGCCCCGCAGCCTCAACAGGGACAGCCTGGATCTGGGGGACAGCCTGCCCTTCGTCGGTGAGGATATCTGGAACGGCTACGAGCTGTCCTGGCTCAATGCCAAGGGCAAACCCGTGGTGGCCCTGGCCCAGTTCCGTTTTCCCGCCAGCAGCCCCAACCTGGTGGAGTCCAAGTCCTTCAAGCTCTACCTCAACAGCTTCAACCAAAGCCGTTTTGACAGCCTCGAGGCGGTCAAGGCCGCCCTGGAAAAGGACTTGAGCGCCACCGCCGGCGGCCAGGCCCTGGTCAGCCTCTACGGCCCAGGCGATGTTGGCGCCATGCCCCTGGCGGCTCTTGAGGGCCATTGCATTGACGACTTGGATATCGAGGTCAGCGACTATCAGTTCGACCCGGCCCTGCTAGACGGCCTGGGCGGCCAGGAGCAGGTGGAAGAAAAGCTGGTCAGCCACCTGCTTAAATCCAACTGCCTTATCACTTCCCAGCCGGACTGGGGTTCGCTGCAGATCCACTACCGGGGCCCGAAAATCGACCGGGAAAAGCTGCTGCGCTACCTCATCAGTTTTCGCCAGCACAACGAATTCCACGAGCAATGCGTGGAGCGCATCTACTGGGATCTGTGGCAGCGCCTCAAACCCGACTTTTTGATGGTCTATGCCCGCTACACCCGCCGGGGGGGCCTGGATATCAACCCCTGGCGTGCCAGCAGTGACATGGCAGTGGCCAACCCCAGGCTGCCCCGCCAATAAGGCACAAAAAAGCCCGCTGCTGCGGGCTTTTTGCTTACTGTGCCTTGGGCAGGTCAATTCCCAACCAGGCTTTGAAGGCCGCCTTCTGGGCCCGGCTCGGCTTTTTCACCACCTCTACCTGGTAGTCAGCGGGGCGCTCGGCCAGCACCAGCGGCAGCTGTTGCAGCTGGTCGCGGCGGAAGAAGGTCAGCGCCAGGCTTTGGCCGGTCTTGAAGTCCTTGAGGCGGGCCTCGAAGCTGCCGGGTTGCAGCCGAAGGCCGTCCACCGCCACCAGCAGGTCGCCGTCGCTCAAGCCGGCCTGCCAGGCCGGGCTGCCCTTATCCACGCCCAGCACCTTGCCGGTGGGGTCCAGGGTTAGGCCGGTGTAGGGGCTGGGGTCGCCGGCCTTGAGGGCCAGGCCGAACTGGTCCAGCAGGGCGTCGAAGTCCAGGTCCCCCAGGGGCGCCTTGACCCGCTTGGCCCAAAAATCGCCATAGTCTTTGCCGGACAGGTCCTTGAGCTCGGTCAGCAGGGTGTTGTCGTCAAAGGTGGCGGGGATGGCGTGCTTGGCAAAAAGACGCTGGTGCAGGTCACGGTAGCTGACCTTGTTGGCGCTTTGCTTGAGCAGGTCGGCGTCCAGCAGCCAGGACACCAAGGCCCCTTCGGAGTAGATGTTGACGCTGAAGTTGTGGCCGTAGTCGCCGCCTTTTTCAATCCAGCTGTCAAAGGAGGCCTGGGATACCGACTGGCTGAAACGGCCGGGGTTGGCTTTAAAGGCGGTGATGGACTTACCCAGTACCTTGAAGTACTCCTGGGGGGTCATCAGGCCGGAGCGCAGCAGCAGCTGGTTCTGGAAGTAGCTGGTAGAGCCTTCCGCCAGCCACAGCAGGCTGGCGTAGTTTTCCTGCTGGTAGTCATAGGGCACCAGGCCGTCGCCCCGGTAGGCCTTGACGTTCCAAGTGTGCACGAACTCGTGGGCGGCGGTAGCCAAAAAGCGCAGGTAGGATTCGCGGGGGGCGAAGTTGTAACGGCTGGTCTGGATAATGGTGGAGTTGAGGTGCTCGGTGGCGCCCCGCTCACCATTGGTGGCATGCACCATGAATACATAGCGGTCAAAGGGGTAGCCCTGCCAGATGGCCTGGCTGGCGGTCACCATTTTTTCAAGGTCGTCAGCCATCTGCTGGCCGTCGTAGTTACCCTCGCCCCAGATCACCAGTTGGTAGTCCTTGCCGCCGGCCTGGAACTCATAGCTCTTGTGCAGCCCGGTTTCGATGGGGGAGTCGATAAGCACGTCATAATTGGGAGCCTTGAAGCCGTGGCTGCCGATTTTTTCCATGCCCGACACCGAGTTCCAGCCCTGGGGTACGGAAAGGTTGACGGTCAAAGGCTGCTGGCGCTGGTCGGCGCTGTAAAGGAAGGCGCCGCTGGCGTCGATAAAGGCGTGGCTGTCATCGATATGATGCAGGCGGTCACCCAGGCGATTGGCGTAAAGCTGGTAGCTGACCTTGAGGGTACCGGCCTTGGCCGAGTCCACCCGCCAGGTGCTCTTGTCGACCTTCTGCACCGGTACTTCAACGCCGTCGATACTGGCCTTGAGCGCGCGGATGCTGTTGGCCTGGTCGAGTATTTCGTAGCGGCCGGTGCGCCAAACGGGCAACATCAGATCCAGGCTGCCCTGCCCCTTGGTTTGGGTCATCTCGACCTCGGCCAGATGGTGGGCCGGGTCGCTCATGGTCATCTGGTACTGGACCTCGGCCTGCACCGACAGGCTCAAGGCACTGAACAAAAATGGCAAAAGGGGTTTCATGGGGCGTCTCATGGTCATTATGCTTGTTGTATGAGCCGGCTATGGTAGCAATTGTGCCCCGCCATACAACGGCGCCTCGACCGCCAGTACAAGGACAACGATAAAACGGACATGAAAAGAGGCTTGCTTACCCTGCTGCTGTTGGCACTCCCGGTCCAGGCTTTGGACCAGGAATCCCTGTTCAACGCCCGTCTGGATGTGTTTGAACACCCGAATAATGCCCTGCGCCTGGCCGACCAGGTACTGGCCGACGACAGCGCTGGCACGCTGGCCTTCCAGGCCGCGCTGCTAAAAGGCTGGGCCATATTGGCCAACAACAGCGATAAGGGAGTGATGGACGCTGTCCTGGTTGAACTCAAGCGCCTGAGCAGCGACAGCACCGACCCCCTGCAAAAGGCCGACTACGCCTTCTTGCGGGCCAACGTCGCCATGGGCCGTGACCGCTTCAATCAGGCGCTGCCGCTGCTGGAAGAGGCCATGAGTTACTGCCGCCCCTTCAACCAGCTGCACGCCTACCAATATTGCAGCGAGATCACCGCCAACGCCGCCAACGCCTATGCCTTCAACGGCGATCTGGAACGGGCCCGCTCCCTGATCAACGACAGTTACCGCTTTGCCAAGCTGGGCGCCCGCAACAACATCTACCTGGACCTCAAGCTGCTGGAAGCAGCCCTGGCCCGGCGCCAGAATGAACCGGCCAAAGCCCTGACCCTGCTCAAGGAAGCCGAACTGGAAGCCCAGCAACTGGGGGAAAAACGCCACCAGGCCAGGGCCATGAGCCGCCAGGGGGTGATCTACATGAGCCTGGGCCAATACCAGCAAAGCGAACAGCTGCTGATGGACGCCCTGGGCATTTTCGAAAGCATCCAGGCCGACGGCGATATCACCGCCTGTTTTCGCTACCTGGGGGAGTTGATGGTGGCCAGCGGCCGCCCAGAATTGGCCATAGTCCAATTCTATAACGCCCTGGACATCGCCAAGCGCAATAAGGACAAGGTCACCACAGGACGGATGATGCTCGACCTGGGCCAGACCTACCGCATCATCGGCAAGCTCGACAAGAGCGAAACCCTGCTCAAACAGGCCCAAACCTTGTTGGAAGAAGCCCAGGCCGGGCTCTACCTGCCCAAGGTCCATTACCAACTGGCCCAGCTTTACCTGGCCAAAAAGCAACAGGACAAAGCCATCACGGCCTTGCAGCAGGCCCTGGCCGGCATTCACGCCAACCCGACGGTGGAGCGGGATCTGCAGCACCAGACCATCAGCGCCCTTATCGATATCTATGAGCAAAAACAGCAATACCACCAGGCTCTTAGCCTGGCTAAAGAACTGGCAGGGCTAAACCAGCTCCCCCAGTTTCCCGAGCAGGTAACAGTGCAGGTCGTGGCGCCTCCCACTGCCCCGCCCCCCAAGACACAGGGATTGTCCCCTTACTGGCTGGCGTTGGCCGGGGCCTTGGGACTGGGATTGGGCTTGCTGGGCCCGCTCTGGGCCATCAAGCGCCAGCGGCGCAACAAGGGTAAGGGCCGCAACCAGCGCCACCAGCACCCGGCCACCGGTTTTCTCAACATCAACGCTTTTTTCAAAGAAGGGGACAACCTGCTGGCCGAACTGCGCCTGGCCATGGACCTGGGTAACCTCAGCGCCAACCAGGCCCACCAACAGCCCCTGGCGGCGGTGATGTGTTACCTGCCGGGTATGGCCCTGGCCTACGAGACCCTGGGCTTCCAGGCCAGCCGCCAGGCCCTTGGCGACTTTGCCGACAAGTTGACCCAGGCCCTGCCGGAGGCCCGCCTGCTGGTGCAGCCGTCACGGGACTATCTGCTGTTCGTGCTGCCGGGCCCGGGACCGGGCCGGGAAGAAGGCCTGACCCAGCGGCTGCGCCAGGTGATAGCCCAAGCCGCCGAGGGCACCGCCCTTGAGATGGACGACGTCACCTTTGCCGGCACCCTGTTGCCGCTGCTGCCCTACCATCCCCGGGTCGGCACCAGTATGACGGTGCTGGAAACCCTGCTCTTTGCCCTGAGCCTGGCCTGCGTGGAAGGCCCCCATACGGACTTGTGGCTGATCGGCCAAAGCTGCACCCTGCCCTCGGCCCTGGCCGAGCCCATCAGGGCCAGCCTGTCCGAAGCCATCCATAACGGCACCATCAAGGTGGTCGGCCTGTCCTACGGGGAATTAATGCAAAGAATGCAGCGACTTACTGCCCGGCAAGAGGCTTTCGGGGTAAGATTGCCCGAATCTACAGAGGTCCTACCCGTGTCATGAGTGAACCGATCGACATCGACGGCAAACTGCGAGAACGCCTGTCGATGAGCCTGCGCCAGCAGGAGCAGCTGAAAAAAGAAGTACAAAGCCAGCTGACGGTGGTCAGCCAGCTATTGCAGAAAGTCAGCATGCTGGCCTTTGGCCTGGACCCGGAGTTGGACGTGAGCCTGCAGCGCCTATCCAGCCTGACCCTGGCGCCGGACCAGATGAGCCGCAGCCTGACCCAGCTGCAGGTGATCAACGACCAGCTCGGCCTACAGCTGGAACGCCAGGAAAAGCGTCTGGCCGGTTGGCAAACCAGCCTCAGCGACACCCTCAAGCAACTGCACCACATCATCGGCCTGCCAGGGGATCTTCGCCGCCAGCTGAAAAACCTGCTGAGCGACCTGCACCTGCCCCGCCAGGCCCTGTACCGTCTGCTTCCTGTTACCCAGGACGCCCTGGGCCTGCTGCTCAAGGTGGTCAGCCTGCAAAGGCGCAGCCCCGATAACTTCGTACTGCATCCCAAGAGCAGCGACGGCGAGATCCTCGACCAACTGATGACCCTGGTGTCCAGCCTGGACCTGTCCGGCGCCGAGCACGAGCTGCACCAGATCCGCCGCCAGTTGCTGTCCCCCATGCCCCAGGAAGCCCTGCTGGATCTGTGCCTGGACTTTCTAAAGGTGCTGGTCAAAACCCTGGACCTGGAAAGGCGCCTGGCCAAGCAGTTCCTGAGCACCGCCAGCGCCAGCCTGCTGGCCCTGCACAAAAAGACCAGCCTGGCCCTGGAAGAGCACAGGCACCAGACCCAGGAGCAGATGGCCGTCAACGAACAGGTCGGCATAGAACTGGCTAGGCTGCAGCAGGCCCTGGACGTCGAAGATCTGACCGCCATGCAGCTGGGCCTGGCCAGGCTCACCGCCCTGTGGCCGCAAAAGCAGGAACTGGACCAGCAGATCAACGACCAGCACCGTTTGCATCTCGAGGAGATGCAGCAGCGCCTGTCGGAACTGGAAACCCAGGCCCAGCAATACCGGGACCGCCTGGCCCAGCAGCGGGTGGACAGCCTCCACGACAGCCTGACCCAGCTGCCCAACCGCGCCGCCTTTGATGAGCGCCTTTCGGTGGAACACAAGCGCCTGCAGCGCTTCGGCCACCCCCTGTGGCTGGCCATACTGGACGTGGACCACTTCAAGGAAATCAACGACAAGTACGGCCATAGTGCCGGCGACAAGACCTTGCGTTTTATCGCCCACACCTTGCGCCGCAGCCTGAGGGAGACCGACTTTATCGCCCGCTTCGGCGGTGAGGAGTTCGTGATCCTGTTTCCCGAGCTGAGCGGTACCGACATCGAGCGGCCGCTGAACAAACTTCGCGAAGCGGTGCGCACCATCCCCTTTAAATTCAAGGATGAGGACGTGCGCATCAGCATCTCCATCGGCGCCACCGAAGTGTCGCCCCTGGAGCAACCCATGACCGCCTTCGACCGGGCCGACCAGGCCCTGTACCAGGCCAAACACAACGGCCGGGACCAGGTGGTGATCCTGACGCAGGAGCAAGGATGATCATACAACTGAGCCCCATCGGCAGCATGAGTTTGCTGTCGCAATTGGAAGTGGACAGCCTCAAGGCCAGCTCCCGTTCCAACCTCTACCAGCTGTTCCGTAATTGTTGCCTGGCGGTGCTCAACTCCGGCAGCCAGACCGACTCAAGCAAAGAGATCCTGGAAAAATACAAGACCTTCGAGGTCAACGTGCTGCGCCGGGAACGGGGGGTCAAGCTGGAGCTGGTCAACCCGCCGGACGAAGCCTTCGTGGACGGCAAGTTGATTCGCGGTATCCACGAGAACCTGTTCTCGGTACTGCGGGACATCCTCTATGTTTCGTCCCACCTGGAAATGCTGCACGACTTCAACCTGACCCAGGCCAGCCACATCACCAATCTGGTGTTCGCCATACTGCGTAACGCCGGCGCCCTCAAACCCAGCCCGGACCCGAACATGATCGTCTGCTGGGGCGGCCACTCCATCAGCGACGTCGAGTACAACTACTGCCATGAAGTGGGTTACCAGCTGGGGCTGAGGGAGCTCAATATCGTTACCGGCTGTGGCCCCGGCGCCATGGAAGGGCCCATGAAGGGCGCCACCATAGGCCACGCCAAGCAGCGGGTCTGCGGCGCCCGCTATATGGGGCTGACCGAGCCGTCCATCATCGCCGCCGAGCCCCCCAACCCCATCGTCAACGAGCTGATCATCCTGCCGGACATCGAGAAGCGCCTGGAGGCCTTTGTCCGCATGGCCCACGGCATCATCGTCTTCCCCGGCGGCGTTGGCACCGCCGAAGAGATCCTCTACCTGCTGGGGATCCTGATGCACCCGGAAAACCGCAAGCAGACCCTGCCGGTGATCTTCACCGGTCCCAAGGAAAGCGCCAGCTACTTTGCCAAGCTCGACGAGTTTATCCGCGCCACCCTGGGCCCGGAGGCGGCCAACCATTACCAGATCATCATCGACGATGCCGACCTGGTGGCACGCCACCTCAAGGGGGCCATGCCGGAAGTGCTGGCCTACCGCCGCGCCGAAGGAGACGCCTTCTACTTCAACTGGTCCCTCAAGATCGAGCCGGAACTGCAGCTGCCCTTTGAGCCCAGCCACGAGAACATCAGCGAGCTACACCTGCACGGCAACCAGAGCAAGGTGGCCCTGGCCGCCAACCTGCGCCGGGTCTTCTCCGGCATAGTGGCAGGTAACGTCAAGGAACAAGGGATCCGCGCCGTGGAAAAACACGGGCCCTTTATCATCGACGGTGACGCCCAGATCATGGCCGACATGGACAGGCTGCTCAAAGACTTCGTGGCCCAGGGCCGTATGAAACTGCCCGGTGCGGCCTACCATCCCTGCTACAAGATTGCCCGCAGCTGATGGCCCGTCTGGTCCTTATCGACGCCTTGAACCTGATCCGCCGCCTCCATGCCGCCAACCCGGCCCAGGTGGTCAAGGCCTGCGACAGCGCTTGGCAGCGGATCGCTGCCGAGCTGTCTCCCACCCATGCCCTGGCGGTGTTCGACGGCGCCGCCCCGTCCTGGCGTTACCAGGTCTTCCCCCAGTACAAGGCCGGGCGCAGTCCCATGCCGGCCGACTTGGCCCCCAGGCTTGGGGATATCGCCAATGCCTGGCAGAACCTTGGCTTGAAGAGCTGGTTTCCCGAGGCCGAGGAAGCGGACGATCTGATCGCTTCCATCGCCCTGGCGGCACGCAGTCACCAGGTGGCAGTGGCAGTGGTGTCCACCGACAAGGGCTATGCCCAGCTGCTGGACGCCGGGGTGGTGCAATACGACGCCTTTGCCCGCCAGTTTTTGGGCGGCGAGCACTGGCAGCAAAAATTCGGCATCAGGCCGTCGCAGCTTTGTGATTTCCTGGCCATGACCGGTGACAGCACCAACGGCGTACCCGGGGTGCCCGGGGTCGGCGCCAAGACTGCCGGCAGCCTGCTTCAGCAACATCGTCATCTTGCTGACATACTGGCAGCTGAGGCTGATGAAAAAGCCGTGCAGAAGGTACAGGCAAACCGGGAGGCGGCCCTGCTGGCCAAGCGCCTGGTCAGCCTCAAGGGCGATCTGAGCCTGCCTTTTGCCTTGTCGGACTTGCGAAGGGGAGACGCACAACCATGAATATCCTGATAACAGGTGCCGGTCGTGGCATAGGTCTGGAACTGGCCGCCTTTTACGCCAAACGCCATCAGGTGATAGCCACCGTCAGAAATCCACGCCACGGCGAAGCCCTCGGTGCCTTGAGAGTCCAGGTACAGCATCTGGAGCTGACCCAACACCAGTCGATACTGGATCTGGCCAAGACACTGGGGGACACCCCCCTTGACCTGATTATCCACAACGCCGGCGTGCTCCATGCCGAGAGCGACTTGGACGAGGTCGATGCTTTCAACTTCGCCCACAGCATCCAGGTCAACAGTCTGGGGCCGCTGCTGCTGACCCAGGCCCTGCTGCCCAACCTGCTGGCCACCCCCACCCGCAAACTGGTGTTTATCAGCTCCATGATGGGCTCCATGGGGGATAACGGCTCAGGAGGCTATTACAGCTACCGGGCCAGCAAGGCCGCCCTCAATGCCGTGGCCAAGAGCCTGGCGGTGGACTTGGCCGGTGACGGGATCAAAGTTGGCCTCTACCATCCCGGCTGGGTACAGACCGACATGGGCGGACCCCGAGCCCTTATCGACACCCAAAGTTGTGTGGCCGGCTTGACCGCCCGTATCCAGGAGCTGGATGCCGCCCATTCCGGGCGCTTTTTGAATTACGACGGCAAGCCCCTGCCCTGGTAACAAAAAAGCGCCCCGAGGGGCGCTTTTTGCTTAGCGGGCCAGAATGTCTTTGGCCCTAGGCTGGCCGGTCATGGGTTTGGCCTTTAATGGCGCCACCGGCTGCTCCTTGAGGACTTTGGCCAGGTAGTCCAGGGCCGCTTTGAGCTGGGCGTCCTCGCCTTTAAAGGTGGCGTGGGGCAGGTTGCTTACCTCCATGTCCGGCTCCACCCCGTACCCTTCCACCACCCAGTGGCCATCCAGGGCGAACTGGGGATATTCGGCGACCCGGGCCATGCCGCCGTCGGCCAGGGCATTGCGGCCGCTGAGCCAGACCCCGGCCCCGGCGGTGCGCTTACCGATCAGAGGGGCTATGCCCAGGGCCTTGATACCGGCGCTGAAGGTTTCCCCGTCCGAGTAGGTAAGCTGGTCGGTCAACACCGCCAGGTGGCCCCTGAAACTTTGCTGCATGTTGCTGTTGGCGTCGCCATGGGTGGGCTGCCAGAACATCCAGGCACGGCGCAGCAGCTTCTCGATGACCCAGGAGTCGATATTGCCCCCCCTGTTGCGGCGCACATCGATGATGAGGCCGTCCTTGCGGTAGTTGGCATAGAACTCCCGGGCAAAGCTCTCGATATCGCCGGTGCCCATGGCATAGAGGTGCAAATAACCGATGTTACCGCCCGAGGCCTTGGTTACCGCCTGGCGGTTTTGCTCCACCCAGTCGAGGTAGCGCAGTTTGGCCTGGGCGGCCAGGTCCACCGGGTAGACGATTTGCTCAAGGGCGGCGTTGCCCCGTTTCAGCCCCAGCAACACCTGCTTGCCCGCCTGGTTACGAAGGGCCAGGGTGGCCTCGGCCAGGGTGCTCACCGAACGGCCGTTGATGGCCACCAGTAAGTCCCCCTGGCGCACGTCGACCCCGGGTTTGGCCAAGGGGCCGGCCTGGTCGGGCAGTTCCGGATCGGTTTCGAAAATATGGCCGATACGCACCCCGTCCTTGCTCTGGGTCAGGCGCGCCCCCAGGGCGGCGGCCTTGGCCGCTTCCGGGTTGGCCGGCAGGTCACCGCCCCTGACCTGGGAGTGCAGGGCGTCCAGCTCGCCAATCATCTGCCCCAGCAGGTCGGACAGCTCGTAGCGGTCCCCTACCCTGGCTACCAGGGGCTGGTATTTAGCCTTGACCGCTTGCCAGTCCAGGCCGTGCATGGCCGGGTCATAGAAAGAATCTCGGTGCATCAGCCAGGCGTCTTCAAACATCTGCTGCCATTCGTCCGCCGGCGCCAGGGCCAACTGCCATTGGCCTGCCTGCACCTTGGCCTGGCTGAGATCCTTGGGCAGGCTGGCTGCCGCCGGTACCACCAGCATCTCTTCGGGCTTGCTTTGCTTGCGCACCAACAGCTGTTTTTGGTCAGCCGACAAGCCGTAGTCGGCTATGTCGTCGGTCACCTTATCCAGCTTGGGGGCGCGCCGGTCGATGCCGAGGCTGATCAGGGCCTGCTTGCCCCTGGCGTCGCTGTCGAGCATATAGAGCCGCTCCGGGGTGACGCTGAGCTTGTTGTAATTACCGGCAGCGACCGGTACCTGCCAGAGGCGGCCGGCAATGCCGCCCCATTCCAGTTGGGCCTTGCCCTTGGCCGGCGGCTCCTGGGTCAGCTCGCTGGGGGCCTGGAAGGGGAAGGCGGCCTTGGGGTCCAGGGCCAGGGCGAACACCAGGGTACGCTTGTCGAACATGGGGCCCATGTTGCGGTCCCCCCAGGGGGAGCCTGGGGTGGCGTTAAAGGCGCGGTTGGACAGGAAATACAGCCACTTTCGGTCGGGGCTGAAGGCCGGGGAGAAGGACTCGTACTTGTCGCTGGTCAACAGTTGTTGCTGGTCCTTTTCCAGGTCCAGCAGCATGACCCGGCTGCGCTCGTTGCCAAGGAAAGTGCCTGCCACCGCCAGGTAGCGGCTGTCGCCGGACCAGCTGATATCGCCAATGGGGCCAAGGCCAGCCCCTTGGCTGAGCAGCTTGCGGTTACTGCCCTTGGCAAGGTCCAGCAGCCAGAGGTTGCCGTCGTTGTCGTCATGGGCCAACAGGCGGCCGTTGGGGGACAACACCAGGCTGTGGCGCAGGGTCTGGCCGTCCTTGGTCAGCTGTTCGGCCTTGGCGCTGCCATCGGCGGCATAGCGCCAGATCTCCTGCTCGCCACTGGCGTCACTGATACCGTACACCCACTTGCCGTCGGCGTCGGCCACGGCACTGCGCAGCCGGCTATGGGGGGCCTGGGCCAGCTCCACCAGGCGGCTGCCGTCGATGCCGGCCAGGGCCACATGGCTGCGGGCGGTGATCACCACCTTGTCGCCCTTGGGGGCCAGCTTGGCAGATGTGGCGTACTTGAGGGGATCTTTGAGCCAGCGGGGCTGGCGATAGGGCTGGTCGCCTACCAGGTTGATGGCCAAAGCCTGGTCTTGGCCACTGGCCAGGTCATAGAGGTGCAGATCGGCACCCAGTTGGTAGACGATGCGCTGCCCGTCCAGGTAGGGGTCTTTGACCTGCCAGTCCTTGTGGTGAGTCAGTTGGCGGTTGTCGGAGCCGTCCAAGGCCATGGACCAGAGGTTGGGGTTGCCGTCGGCGTCGGACAGGTAATAGAGGCGGTCGCCCTTGACCATGGGGTTGCGGTCGGAGCCGGCATCTTGGGCACTGAGTTGCACCGCTTCCTGGTCGCTGCCGAGCTTGTAGCGCCACAACACGCCCTTGGCACCGCCCTTGTAAACCTTGGCGTTATCGCCGGTGACCTGCAGGCCAAAACGGGTGAAGTAGAGATACTGGCCCTTGGCATCCAGGCTGCCTTCCACGGCGTCGGCCAGGGGCAGATCGGTGGTTTCCAAGCTGCTTGGGTCCACCAGGCGCAGCACCCAGCTATTGGCCGGGCCAAAGCTGTTGTCGGTGGCGTACAGTAGCTTGCCGTCCGCCGTCCAGCCCTGGAGCCGCACCCGGCTTTGCTCGAAGGTGACCCGCTTGGGCAGGCCACCGGTAAGGGGCATCAGGTACAGCTCGTCGGCGCCCTCGTAGTTGGCCACGTAGGCCAGGGTCTTGCCGTCTTTGGACAGGGCCGCGTCTTTTTCCTCGGCGGCCTGGGTGGTGAGACGCTGAGCCTTTTCAGCGCCCAGGGATTGGGTCCAAAGATCGCCCTCGGCGGTGAAGACCAGGGTGTCACCACTCAGGGCGGGAGCACGGTAGTAACCGGGGGCCGCCTGGGCGCTGAGGCCAAGGGCCAACAGGCAACAGCCGACGCTGTACTTGAGCTTCATGGGAGTCTCTCTTGTTATGGTCGTTTCCTTTGCCGACTACGCTACCCCTAAGGGCCGGCACAGGGAATCCCCAGGGGGGCGAGCCGCCGAAAAAGCCAGCCCTGCGTCAAAGGCAGCAACAGGGGTTAACAAAATGTTGACGAAAGGCATATCAGGCATCAGTGTAGAAATAAGATGAGCAACGCCTACCAGGTCAGTAATGCCTTACCCTCAACAAGCCAAACTGAGCCGTCGCTTGATGCTGTCGACCTTGGGATTAAGCTTCGCCATGATGCTGCTGCTGATCCCCATTCAATACCTGATGGACAAGAGCGTCGCCTCCGAACAGGTATCACAGGCTGCCCAACAGGTAGAACAGGGCTATCTGCCCGCCCTTAATGCCGCTATCTGGAACTTTGACGAGGAGAGGGCCCGTCTCAACCTGGAAAACCTCATCCAGCAACCGTTCGCCGCTTATGCCGCTATCCAGGGGGATCTCAGCCTGGCGGTGGGCACGCCGCCCAAATCGCCTTTGGCTTACCGCTACGATCTGGTAGGCCAGGACAACAGGCGTCTTGGCCAGTTGGACGTGGCCTTCGACCAGGATGCCGTCAGCCAATACGCCTGGGACAGGGTCAGGGACGCCTTCTGGACCCTTAGCCTCTACACCCTGATCCTCTCAGGCCTGATGCTGTGGTTGGTGCAATATACGGTGACCCGGCGCCTGCTGCGGCTGTCACGCTTTGCCCAGGGGCTGCGCCTGGACAACCTGGAAGAGGCCCCTACCCTCTATTTCAAACAGAGCCAGGACGAACTGGACCACCTGACCAAGCACCTGCTGGACATGCGCGCGCAACTGGTCACCGATCGCAACGAACTCAAACGCTTCGAAAATGAACTGGCCCGCCGCGCCAACGAAGACCAGCTGACCGGCCTGCCCAACCGTTTCAGCTTCCTCGAAACCCTCTACCGCCACCTGGATCTGAAGCGCGAATTTGCGGTGATGTTTTTGGATCTGGACGGCTTCAAGCGGGTCAATGACGGCCTGGGCCACAGTGTCGGGGATGAACTACTGAAAGAGACCGCCCAGCGCCTCAAGGAGCTGGTGGGGGACTGTGCCCTGCTGGCCCGCTACGGCGGCGACGAATTCGTGCTGCTGGTGGATCAGAGCTGCACCGACCATAACACCCACATCGCCGACCGCCTGACCCGGGGCTTTGCCCGGCCCTTCCATGTGGCCGGCAATGTACTTTACCTGTCGGTGAGCGTCGGTATTGCCCGTTATCCCCAGGACGCAGGCAACGGCGAAGAGCTCATCCAGCGTGCCGACGTGGCCATGTACCAGGCCAAGAACCTTGGCCGTTCCCGCTATCTGTTCTTTGACCAATGCCTCTATGAAAACATGCTGGGTAAGCTGGAGCTGGAAGAAAAGCTGCGTCACAGCCTGGAGCACGGGGAATTCAGCCTGGTCTACCAGCCCATTTACCAAGCCAATGGCCAGCGTATGGTGTCGGCCGAGGCCCTGCTGCGCTGGCCCCACGCCACCCCGGATGTGTTTATCCCTCTGGCCGAAGAGACCGGCCTTATCCTGCCCCTTGGCCTTTGGGTGCTGGAACAGGCCCTGGCTCAGGCCAAGGCCTGGCGCGACCAGGGCCATGACATAGTGGTATCGGTAAACGTGTCCCACAGCCAGCTGCACCAGCAGCAGTTTGCCGACAAGGTCAGGGAGCTGATCCAGGCCTCAGAGCTGCCCTCCTCTTCCTTGCAGCTGGAGATAACCGAAACGGCGCTGCTGGAGGATTGGCAAGGCAGTATCGCCAATATCCAGTTGCTGCGAGACATGGGGGTGCGTATCGCCCTTGACGATTTCGGTACCGGCTATTCGTCCCTGTCGCACCTGCAACAGATGCCCCTGGACTGCCTGAAGATAGACAAGAGTTTTATGGCCAGGGTCCATGAATCAGAACGTGACAAAGCCCTGGTGGAGGCCCTGGTCAGTCTGGCACGGGCATTGTCATTGAAGGTGGTAGCAGAAGGAGTGGAAGTGGAAGAGCAGGTAAGGATCGCCAAGGCCCTTGGGATCCATTACCTGCAGGGGTTCTATCTGGCCAGGCCCAAGAAGGCCGAAGAACTCAGCTTCAACCCGCCTTCTGAGCCAGGTCCCGGCGCATCCGCATCAGCTCCAGACGTGCGTAGCGGTACTCAATAAAGTCCTGCACATTGGTGGTCAGGGCCAGCTTGAAGAAGTTGATGGCCTCGCCGGTATCCCCTTGGGCCTGGTGCAACTTACCCAGGTAGAAGTAGGCCTCACAAAGGCGCTCAGCCAGAGTGCGATTGGAGTCCACCCCTTCTTTGAGGGAATCGATGAAGGCCCCTTCGCTCAGCTTGCCCTGATACAGCGCCACCAGTTGGTTGGCCCAAACGTCACCGTGCAGCTTGGTGGCGTTGTAGCCGAGCCTGGCCTTGGCTTCGACCGGAGTCTTTTCCTTTTCCACCAGGTACAGCCAGAGGATCCGGTAGGGGTCGCTCGGTTGCAGGGCCAGGAAGGTCTCCAGATCCCGCACCGCCAACTCCGGCCTGTCACCGTAGTAAAGGGCTATGCCCCTGTTGAGGTAGGCGTACTCGTGCTTGGGGTCCAGCTCAATGGCCGCATCCAGGGCCTCGTAGGCCTGCTCGTATTCTTCGGCGGAAATGGCCTGGATCCCCAGGAAGTTGTAGGCGTCGGCCATGTCCGGCTTGAGTTGGACGGCGCGGTTGAAATCCCGGCGCGCCAGGGCCTTGAGGCCCACAGAATCGAACACCACCCCACGGCGGTAGAGGATCTGAGCCCGCTGTTCGTCATTGAGATCGGCCCGGTTCAAAATCTCTTCCAGGCGGGCCAGTTCCACTTCGGCCTGAAAGGGGATGGGCAGGGGTTCGGCCAGCAGCAGGCGGCTGCTTGAGGCCCCTTGGGAAGGAAGCGTGGAGGCGCAGCCTGCCAACAACATCAGTGGGATCAGGATGGCCAGTGTCTTTCGCATAATCCATTTCTCTTCGCGTGCATGGGATACATCCTGCCAGAAGCCTAAACAAAAGGGGAGCCGAAGCTCCCCTTTTTAGGTCTCAAAGCCTTATTCGGCCTTGGACTCTTCGCTGTTGCCTTCGCTGCTTTCTACAGCGTCAACAACGGCGGCTTCTTCGGCAGGGGCCGGCTCGGCAGCCACTTCCGCCTTAGGCATGGCTTCCTTGATGGACAGGCGTACGCGGCCTTGACGGTCCACTTCCAGGCACTTGACCTTCACTTCCTGGCCTACCTGCAGGTAGTCGGCGACGTTTTCGATGCGCTGTTCGGCGATCTGGCTGATGTGCACCAGGCCTTCTTTACCAGGCAGGATGGCAACGAAAGCACCGAAATCAACGATCTTGGTCACTTTACCGTCGTAGATGCGACCCACTTCCACTTCGGC
This sequence comes from Gallaecimonas xiamenensis 3-C-1, assembly GCF_000299915.1. Taxonomy (NCBI): domain Bacteria; kingdom Pseudomonadati; phylum Pseudomonadota; class Gammaproteobacteria; order Enterobacterales; family Gallaecimonadaceae; genus Gallaecimonas; species Gallaecimonas xiamenensis. Next base: position 118,330 of record NZ_AMRI01000011.1, on the reverse strand, counting down.
GGTCAGATCTTCGATGCGGCGGATAGCGGCCTGAGCCTGCTCACCGCTGACGGCGGCGATTTTCACGGTGCCGTCGTCTTCGATCTCGATGGTGGTGCCGGTTTCTTCGGTCAGGGCGCGAATGACGCTGCCGCCTTTACCGATCACATCACGGATCTTCTCGGGGTTGATCTTCATGGTGTGGATACGGGGCGCGTAGGCAGAGATGTCTTCACGGGGGCCGTTGATGGCCTGGTCCATTACACCCAGGATGTGGATACGGGCATCGTGGGCCTGTTTCAGGGCCACTTGCATGATTTCCTTGGTGATGCCTTCGATTTTGATGTCCATCTGCAGGGCGGTAACGCCCTCGCGGGAACCGGCCACCTTGAAGTCCATGTCGCCCAGGTGATCTTCGTCACCCAGGATGTCGGACAGTACCACGAAGTTCTCTTCTTCTTTGACCAGGCCCATGGCGATACCGGCCACGGAGGACTTGATCGGTACACCGGCGTCCATAAGGGCGAGAGAGGAACCACAGACGGAGGCCATGGAGGAGGAACCGTTGGACTCGGTGATCTCGGACACCACACGTACGGTGTAGGGGAACTGCTCGGCAGAAGGCATCACCGCCAGTACACCGCGCTTGGCCAGGCGGCCGTGGCCGATTTCACGGCGCTTGGGGCTACCCATCATGCCGGTCTCACCTACGCAGTAAGGAGGGAAGTTGTAGTGGAACAGGAAGTTGTCGGTGCGCTCACCGGTCAACTCGTCGAGGATCTGGGCGTCGCGGGTAGTACCCAGGGTAGCAACCACCAGGGCCTGGGTTTCGCCACGGGTAAAGATGGCGGAGCCGTGGGTACGGGGCAGTACGCCGGTGGCCACATCCAGGGCACGGATCATCTGCGGGTCACGACCGTCGATACGGGGTTCACCGGCCAGTACCCGGCCACGGACCAGGGTCTTCTCGACTTTGGAGAAGAGATCGCCGGCTTCCTTGGTGTTCAGTTCGGCGTCGTCGGCCAGCAGGCTTTCCATCAGCTCAGACTTGATGGCACCGATGGCAGCGTAACGCTCCATTTTGTCCTGGATGCGGTAGGCGTCGCCCAACTTGTCCCAGACAATGGCTTTGATCTTGTCTTTAAGCTCGGTGTTTTCGGCAGGGGCAGTCCAGTCCCATTTGGGGGTGTTGACTTCAGCAGCCAGCTCATTGATGGCCGCGATCACGGTCTGCATCTGCTGGTGGCCGAACATCACGGCGTCCAGCATCACTTCTTCGGCCAGCAGTTCGGCTTCGGATTCCACCATCAGCACGGCGCCTTCGGTACCGGCAACCACCAGGTCCAGCTTGGAGGACTTGAGCTCTTCGGTGGTGGGGTTCAGTACCAGGTTGTCGTTGATGTAACCAACGCGGGCGGCACCGATGGGGCCGGCAAAGGGGATGCCGGAGATGGCCAGGGCGGCGGAGGTGCCGATCATGGCGACGATATCAGGGCTGACCTGGGGGTTTACGGACACCACTGTGGCCACGACTTGCACTTCGTTCTTGAAGCCGTTGGGGAACAGGGGGCGGATAGGACGGTCGATGAGGCGGGCAGTCAGGGTTTCGCCTTCGCTGGGACGGCCTTCACGCTTGAAGAAACCACCGGGGATCTTACCGGCAGCGTAGGTACGCTCCTGGTAGTTCACGGTCAGGGGGAAGAAATCTTTGGATTGGTCGGCTTCTTTCTTGCCGACTACGCTCACCAGAACCACGGTGTCGTCCACGCTGGCGATCACGGCGGCGGTGGCTTGACGCGCGACGGCGCCAGTTTCCAGGGTGACGGTATGCTGACCGTACTGGAAGGTCTTGATAATTGGTTTCACAGATTGTCCTTAGGGATCAGCCGATCCTTGATTTTTTTGGTCGCTCACTTTGCGCGCCAAGTATATAGCAGCTCATCGGCAAGAGGTAGCCACCCCGGCTTTGAACGCAAAAAAGGGAGCCGAAGCCCCCTTTTCTTTGCAAGGTCAAAGTCGAATTAACGACGCAGACCCAGCTTGCCGATCAGATCGGCATAGCGCTGAACGTCTTTCTTCTTCAGGTAGTCCAGCAGTTTGCGGCGCTGGGAAACCATGCGCAGCAGACCACGACGGCTGTGGTGGTCTTTCTTGTGCTGGGAGAAGTGACCTTGCAGATGGTTGATCTGGGCAGTCAGCAGGGCAACTTGAACTTCCGGGGAACCGGTGTCGTTCTGGCCACGGCCGTGTTCAGCAACGATTTGAGCTTTCGCTTCAACGCTTAGTGACATGATGTACTCCTAGTTGATAAACGCATGGCCGATCACTAATTCAGCCATGCAAGAGGCGCGCATTCTACCCTATGGGGCCTGGGCTGCCAAGGGTCAGTGGCTGACCACCATGCGTTTGGGGGCTAGCTTGCCTTCGCCGTCCAATTCGCCGACACCGATAAAGGTGCCCTCTTCCACGATCCGCACCAGGCCGGTGCTGGACGCCAGCCCCACCTGCACGGCCTGGCCCTGCTTGAGGTAAAAGGCGGTGGCGGCCTGTACGTCCACGGCGGGCAGGTCCTGCACGGCGCTGTCCATGGGCAACAGGAAGCCGTCCAGGTACTGGCCTGGAGGCACCTCGTCGGTGCGGGCCTGCTCCAGCAGCGCTTCGAGGCGCTCCAGGGTCACCATCCGCTCTACCGGGTAGCCCGACACCTTGGTGCGGCGCAACAAGGTAACGTGGGCACCGCAGCCCAGCACTTCACCCAGGTCGTCCACTATGGTGCGGATATAGGTGCCCTTTGAGCACTCCACGTCCATTTCCACCTCGTCCCCTTCAAAACGCACCAGGGTTAGCTTGTAGACGGTGATGGGCCGGGCCTCCCGGGGTACCTCTATGCCTTCGCGGGCATACTTGTACAGAGGCTTGCCCTGGTACTTGAGGGCCGAGTACATGCTGGGCACCTGCATGATGGGGCCACGAAACTGGTCCAGGGCTTCGAGCAGATCACCCGGGGTCACCGTCACCGGGCGGGTGGCGACCACTTCACCGTCGGCGTCGGAGGTGTCGGTACGCACCCCCAGCTTGGCGATCACCCGATACCCCTTGTCCGAGTCCAGCAGGTACTGGGAAAACTTGGTGGCTTCCCCAAAACAGATAGGCAGCATGCCGGTGGCCAGCGGGTCCAGGGCGCCGGTGTGGCCGGCCTTCTGGGCAAAGAAGATACGCTTGACCTTTTGCAGGGCGTCGTTGGACGACAGGCCCTGGGGCTTATCCAACAGCAGGATACCGTCCAGAGGACGGCCCTTGGACCGGCGCTTGCTCATTCCTTGTCCTCGTCCTCACGGCCGCTGGCGGCCTTCTTGGCCTCGTCGGCGGCGACCGCCTGGCTGACGGCATTGGAGATGCGCATACCTTCAATCAGGGAGGTGTCGTGGACGAATTTAAGCTCCGGCACGATGCGCAGGCGCAGGCGGCCACCCACCAGGCTGCGGATATAGGGCTTGGCTTCTTGCAGGCCCTTGAGGGTTTCCTTGACCTTGGCTTCATCCTGGTCGAACAGGGTGATGAAGACCTTGGCGTGGGACAGGTCGCGGCTCACTTCGACGCCGGACACTGTGACCATGCCGATGCGCGGGTCTTTGACCTCACGCTGCAATATCATCGCGATTTCCCGTTGCAGCTCCTGGCCGACACGGCGGGTACGACTGACTTCTTTTGCCATAATTTATGCCTTTATAAAGACAAGGACGGGGGCGCTTGGCCCCCGTCCTTAAAGTGTTGTTTCCTTAGAGGGTCCGAGCAACCTCAATGACCTCGAAGACCTCGATCTGGTCACCGGCGCGAACATCATTGTAGTTCTTAACGCCGATACCACACTCGTAGCCATTCTTGACTTCGGCAACGTCGTCTTTGAAGCGGCGCAGGGATTCCAGCTCGCCTTCGTAGATAACCACGTTTTCACGCAGCACACGGATAGGCGCAGAGCGCTTGACCACACCCTCGGTAACCATACAGCCGGCAACAGCACCGAACTTGGGCGACTTGAACACGTCGCGCACTTCGGCCAGGCCGATGATCTGCTGCTTGAATTCCGGTGCCAGCATGCCGGTCATGGCTTGCTTCACTTCTTCGAGCAGTTCGTAGATCACGCTGTAGTAGCGCAGGTCCAGGTTCTCGTTTTCCACCACTTTACGGGCAGAAGCGTCGGCACGGACGTTAAAGCCGATGAGGATGGCGTTGGAGGCGGCAGCCAGTACGGCGTCGGTCTCGGTGATACCACCAACACCGGAGCCCACCACTTTGACCTTCACTTCGTCGGTGCTGAGTTTCAGCAGGGAGTCGGTGATGGCTTCCACAGAACCCTGTACGTCGGCTTTGAGTACCAGGTTGAGCTCGGCCACTTCGCCTTCGGCCATGTTGGCAAACATGTTTTCCAGCTTGGCTTTCTGCTGGCGGGCCAGTTTGACGTCACGGAACTTGCCTTGACGATAGAGCGCCACTTCACGGGCTTTCTTCTCGTCACGGACAACGGTGGCTTCGTCACCGGCAGCCGGTACGCCGCTAAGACCGAGGATCTCGACCGGAATGGAAGGACCGGCTTCCTTGATCTCGCCGCCGCGCTCGTCACGCATGGCACGGACACGGCCGTATTCCAGGCCGCACAGCACGATATCGCCCTGCTTGAGGGTACCGGACTGCACCAGCACGGTGGCCACGGGGCCGCGGCCTTTGTCGAGGCGGGATTCCACCACCACGCCGGAGGCCATACCGTCTTTGACGGCGGTCAGTTCCAGTACTTCGGACTGCAGCAAGATGGCGTCCAGCAGGTCATCAACACCGGTACCGGCTTTGGCGGACACGGGTACGAACTGCACTTCACCGCCCCAGTCTTCGGTCAGAACGTCGTTCTGAGCCAGTTCGCTCTTAACGCGATCCGGGTCGGCTTCGGGTTTGTCCATCTTGTTGACGGCAACGATCAAGGGAACACCGGCCGCCTTGGCGTGCTGGATGGCTTCCTTGGTCTGGGGCATAACACCGTCGTCGGCAGCCACCACCAGTACCACGATGTCGGTGGCCTTGGCACCACGGGCACGCATGGCGGTAAAGGCGGCGTGGCCAGGGGTGTCGAGGAAGGTGATCATGCCTTTCTCGTGCTCGACGTGGTAAGCACCGATGTGCTGGGTAATACCACCGGCCTCGCCTGCAGCGATCTTGGCCTTGCGGATGTAGTCCAGCAGTGAGGTTTTACCGTGGTCGACGTGACCCATGATGGTCACCACAGGAGCGCGGGGCAGAACCTGGGCTTCGGTGTCACGGTCCAGCAGTACCGCTTCTTCCAGCTCGTTCTCTTTGCGCAGCACCACCTTGTGACCCATTTCCTCGGCCACCAGCTGGGCGGTTTCCTGATCGATCACCTGGTTGATGGTGGCCATGGCGCCCATCTTCATCATCGCTTTGATGACTTCGGTGGCCTTGACCGCCATCTTGTTGGCCAGTTCGCCAACGGTGATGGTTTCACCGATCTGTACGTCACGGGTTACCGGTTGGGCAGGCTTGTTAAAGCCATGCTGCATGGAAGCCGGGGTACGGCCCTTACCCTTCTTGGGCAGGCGGGAGCTGCGGCGGTCAGCATCACGCTCACGCTTGTCGCTGTTGCGTTTGCTTTGGGGCTTGGCGCTCTTGCCACCACGGCGGCGGCCTTCGGACTCGCGCTCGGCTTCCACTTCCGCTTCCTTGACGTAGGTAGACTTGTCGTCTTCATCTTCGGCAGGCTTGTTCTTGGCTTCCTCAGCCAGGCGCTTTTCGCTTTCCTCGGCCAGGCGGCGGGCTTCTTCTTCCAGGCGCACGGCTTCGGCTTCGGCCTTTTTCAGGGCCTCTTCTTCCTGCTTACGCTTCAGAGCCTCGGCTTCGGCCTTCAGGCGCTGGGCCTCGGCGTCGTCCTTCTTGGCCGGGGCGGCGGTAGAAGACTGGGCAGCGGCTTCGCGCTTGGCAGCGGCCTTCTCGGCAGCAGCCTTTTCTTCGGCTTCGCGCTTGGCCTTGGCTTCAGCGGCGGCCTTCTCTTCGGCTTCACGCTTGGCCTTGGCTTCCGCTTCCAGGCGGGCCTGTTCTGCCGCTTCGGCTTCCAGGCGGGCCTGTTCTTCAGCCGGGTCGCGCTTGACGAAGGTGCGCTTCTTACGCACTTCTACCTGCACTTCCTTGGTACGGCCACCGGTACCACCCACAGAGAGGGTGCTTTTGGTTTTGCGAGTCAGGGTCAGTTTGTTGGGTGCACCAGCGCTACCACCATGTTGTTCTTTCAGGTGGCTAAGCAGAGCCTGCTTTTCATCTTCGCTGACCGCGTCGGAGGCGGACTTATTCAGTCCAACCTCGGCAAACTGTTGGATCAGGCGATCAACCGGCGTACCTACATCACTGGCAAGTTTTTCAACTGTAACTTCTGCCATTTAAATCTTTCCTCCGTTGATCCCGTTTAGGCCTCGGCGTTGTCACCAAACCAGCAGATGTTGCGGGCAGCCATGATCAGCTCGCCTGCCTTGGTTTCATCTAGCTCGTCGATGTCAGCCAAATCGTCAACGCCTTGTTCGGCCAGGTCTTCAAGGGTACGGACGCCTTTGGCAGCCAGCCTAAAGGCCAGGTGGCGCTCCATCCCTTCCAGATTCAGCAAGTCTTCGGCGGGCTCGGCGCCCTCGAGACTTTCTTCAGTGGCCAGGGCAGCGGTCGTCAGGGCTGCCTTGGCGCGGTTACGCAGTTCATCCACCAGATCTTCGTCCAGGCCATCGATCTCCAGGAATTCGGAGGTCGGCACATAGGCGATTTCTTCGAGGGTGGAAAAGCCTTCCTCAACCAGCAGGGAGGCAAAATCTTCGTCGATTTCCAGCTTGGCCATAAAGGTGTTGAGCACCTTGTCGCTCTCAGCCTGATGCTTGGCCTTGAGGTCAGCGACGGTCATCACGTTCAGTTCCCAACCGGTCAGCTGACTGGCCAGACGCACGTTCTGGCCGCCACGGCCGATGGCCTGAGCCAGGTTGCTCTCTTCGACGGCGATATCCATGGCGTGGGTGTCTTCGTCCACTATGATGGAGGCCACGTCGGCAGGGGCCATGGCGTTGATCACGAACTGGGCCGGGTTGTCGTCCCACAGCACGATGTCGACACGCTCGCCGTCCAGCTCACCAGAAACGGCCTGCACACGGGCACCACGCATACCGACACAGGCGCCGATGGGGTCGATGCGACGGTCGTTGGTCTTAACGGCGATCTTGGCACGGCTGCCGGGGTCACGGGCGGCGCCCTTGACTTCGATCAGCTCTTCGCCAATTTCCGGCACTTCGATGCGGAACAGTTCGATGAGCATCTGCGGCTTGGCGCGGCTCAAAAACAGCTGGGCACCACGAGCCTCGGGCCTGACCGCAAACAGCAGGGCGCGAGCCCGGTCGCCGGGGCGGAAGGTTTCGCGGGGCAGCATTTCGTCGCGGTACAGTACGGCTTCGGCATTGTTGCCCAGATCCAGGATAACCATGTCCCGGGTGGCCTTTTTGACAGTACCTGTCACCAGCTCACCGACGTTGTCGGCAAACTGTTCCACTACCTGGGCACGCTCGGCCTCACGGACCTTTTGCAGGATAACCTGCTTGGCGGTTTGGGTAGTGATACGGTCAAAGGTGATGGAGTCGATCTGTTCTTCAACAAAGTCGCCCACCTGCAAAGACTCGTCTTCTTCCATGGCGCGGGCAGCGGCCAGGGACACTTCCTTGAGCGGGTGCTCCAGGACGTCGTTGCTGTCTTCAACGATCAGCCAACGGCGGTAAGTGTCGAAGTCGCCGGTTTTGCGGTCAATGGCGACACGGACTTCGATTTCCTTGTCGTGCTTTTTCTTGGTGGCGGTCGCCAGGGCTGCTTCCAGCGCTTGGAAAATCTTCTCGCGCGGTACGGCCTTTTCGTTAGAGACAGCGTCGACAACCAGCAGGATCTCTTTATTCATCAGGATGCCTCGTTACACCTTTGCCGTTATTCAAAACTGAGGAACCAGGTTGGCTTTATCAATATTGCTGAAAGCGAAGCGGTCTTCCTTGCCTTCATATGCCAACAGGATCATGTCGCCTTCAATGGCAACCAGCTTGCCTTTGAAGCGGCGTCGACCCGCTACCGGCACAACCAGTTTGATTTCGATGTCGGACCCCACCACTTTTTCGAAATGGGCGGGTACGAACAGGGGCCGATCAAGGCCGGGAGAGGACACTTCCAGCAAGTATTCGCTCTGGATGGGATCCTCGACGTCCAGCACAGCACTGACCTGGTGACTCACTTCGGCGCAGTTATCCACCGTCACCCCGTTGGGACTGTCGATGTAAATACGCACCGTCGCAGAACGGCCAGCGCGGGCCATTTCCACGCCCAGCAGTTCAAAGCCCAGCGCCTGTACCGCCGGGGTCAACATATCAGTTAATTGCTGTTCCAGTCTTGCCAAGGGCAACCCCCTCTCCACAAACAAAAAAAGGGCGAAGCGCCCAGTATCACAGCCCGACTACGCGCAAAAGCATAGTCGATACCCTTACAAAAGCGCGGTGCGCCTTCGTAGACGACAGATAGCAAAAAGCCCCGAACATGCGGGGCTTTGCTCAACCTTACGTTGATTTGACCCCGCATGGGGCCCGCCGTAAACCGACATCATCTGTCGACCTACGAGCTGTTTGGTTGCGGGGGCCGGATTTGAACCGACGACCTTCGGGTTATGAGCCCGACGAGCTACCAGGCTGCTCCACCCCGCGTCAAACAGGTCGGCATCTTACTGGACTTGAAGGTTTTTATCAAGCCAAAGAGCCATATCTTGGTGCCGAGAGCGGGACTTGAACCCGCACGCCAATTAAGGCACTACCCCCTCAAGATAGCGTGTCTACCAATTCCACCATCTCGGCAAATTCTTCTTTTACATCAGTTGGTCGGAACGTCCGATTTCTCTGATGAAGGTTGCTGAACTTCTTCAGCTACCGGCTTTTCCAGGTTTTGCCATTGATCATCTGGCTTGGCCTGTTTGGCTGTCATGTTACCCAGCACCAGGCTAAGGGCAAAGAACAGCGTTCCCGCTATCGCGGTTGCACGGGTCAGGAAATTACCTGAGCCACCAGCACCGAAAACGGTATTCGAGGCACCTGCTCCGAAAGACGCACCCATATCGGCACCTTTACCTTGCTGGATCATTACCAGACCGATAAGGGCCAGCGCCACGAGCAGGTACACTACTAACAGAACTTCGTACATATCAGCAGCTTCCTGTCTCTGGCAGGGAGTGGTCCCCGCCGCGCCGTGATTGTCGCAGATTGACAATCACTGTCAAGCGGCTCCGAGCTTCTTGGCCTTTTGGGCCTTCACCTCGAAAGCGGGGCAGATAGTAGCGAAGCCTTCCGCCCCCCGCAAGATGATTTTTAAAAATCCCAATCAAGTGCCGAATTATTGGGCAGCAGTGGTTACAACCTCGGCGATCTCTTTGGCCAAGCTATCTACCAGGCCTCTGTCGGCCCCCTCAACCATTACCCGCACTACCGGCTCGGTACCGGATTTTCTCAGCAATACCCGGCCCTTGCCGGCCAGTTTGGCCTCGGCATCATTGACGGCGGCAGTGACCTGGGGAGCACTGACCGGGTCCTGGCCTTTTTGGTAACGGACATTGATAAGCTTCATGGGGTACTTGGGCATTTCCCCGGCCAACTCACCCAGGCTGCGGCCACTGGCGATCAGCACCTGCAATACTTGCAACGCTGCGACCACACCGTCCCCTGTGGTGGTGTGCTTGAGGCTGATGATGTGGCCAGAAGACTCGCCCCCCAACATCCAGCCGTTGGCCCGCAGGCTTTCCAGCACGTAGCGGTCACCTACCTTGGCCCGCTCAAAGGGGATCCCCAATTCCTTAAGGGCCACTTCCATGCCGAAGTTGGACATCAGGGTGCCCACCACGCCACCGTCCAGCTGGCCTTGCTGGTGCCAGTATTTGGCGATGATGAAGATCAGCTGGTCGCCGTCCACCAATTGGCCCTTGCCGTCCACCATCATCAGGCGGTCACCGTCACCGTCGAAGGCGATACCGAAGTCGGCCCGCATTTCCACTACCTTGGCTGACAGAGCCTTGGTGTCGGTGGCGCCGAAGCCGGCATTGATGTTGAAGCCGTCGGGGTTGCAACCGATGGTGATCACCTCGGCCCCCAGTTCACGGAACACCGCCGGGGCTATGTGATAAGTGGCGCCGTGGGCGCAGTCCACCACCATGCGCAAGCCCTTGAGGGACTGGTTGCTGGGGAAGTTGGACTTACAAAACTCGATGTAGCGGCCGGCGGCGTCGTCCAGGCGACGAGCCTTGCCCAGGTGCTCTGAGCTGATGCCGGTCATGGGCTTGTCCAGCTCGGCTTCGATGGCCAGTTCCACGGCGTCGGGCAGCTTGCTGCCGTCGGTGGAGAAGAACTTGATGCCGTTATCGTGGTAGGGATTGTGGGAAGCGGAGATAACGATACCGGCTTCGGCCCTGAAGGTACGAGTCAGGTAAGCCACCGCCGGGGTGGGCATGGGGCCCATCAGTTCGATATTGATGCCGGCGGCAGACAGGCCGGCTTCCAAAGCCGATTCGAGCATATAGCCGGAAATGCGGGTGTCTTTGCCGATCAAAATCTTGTTGGTGCCCTGGCGGGACAGGACCTTGCCAGCGGCATAGCCCAATTTCAGGGCAAATTCAGGGGTGATAGGGTCTTCACCCACCAGGCCCCGAACCCCGTCGGTGCCAAAATATTTACGTTCGCTCACGCCTTACACTCCGTGACAGTGGCATGCCAAACCCGAATAGCATCCCGGGTTTGCTGGACATCATGGACGCGGATAATACCAGCCCCTTGCTGAACCGCAATCAAGGCGCAGGCCAGAGAGCCGGCCAGGCGCTCTTGCACCTCCCGTCCCAGCAGTTGACCCACCATGGATTTGCGGGACATGCCCACCAGCAGCGGCAGGCCCAGTTGCTTGAATTCCTTGAGCCGGTTCAGCATGACGTAGTTATCCTCGAGGGACTTACCAAAGCCAAAACCAGGGTCAAGCCAGATACGGCCCCGGCTGATGCCGACCGCTTCACAAGCCTTAACCCTTTCAACCAAGAACTGGCTCACTTCCCCCATCAAATCCTGATAGCGCGGAGCCGCCTGCATGGTGCGGGGCTGGCCCTGCATGTGCATCAGGCATACCTGGGCTTTGGACGCGGCCAGCGCCGCCAGGGCGCCCGGCTCCAGCAAGGCGCGAATGTCGTTGATCATGTCGGCGCCCAAGCGCAGGCTCTCGGTCATCACCTTGGCTTTGGAGGTGTCGATGGACACCTTGATGTCAAAGCGACCCTTGATGGCCTCTACTACAGGGGCCACCCTGTCCACTTCGTCCTGCTCGCTGACCTCGGCGGCACCGGGGCGGGTGGACTCGCCACCGATATCTATCCAAGCGGCGCCCTCCCCGATCAGACGCTCGGCGTGGCGTAGGGCGTCGTCTAGGCGGTTGTGCTGGCCACCGTCGGAGAAGGAGTCCGGGGTGACGTTGAGGATGCCCATGACGTCTGGCATTTTCATCGCTGTCTTTTCCTCAAAAGAAAACCCCGAGCAAGCTCGGGGTTTTTGGCTTAGTTGGCGGGGGCCTCACCACCGGTGGGATGCATCGGCTTGTCAGCCTGTCCCGATGCCGGGGTGTTGTCATCGGACTTGGGCGGCTGCCAATCGGCAGGGGCCCTGACTTCGCGCCGGTTCATCAGATCGTCGATCTGTTTGGCGTCGATGGTCTCGTACTTCATCAGCGCGTCCTTCATGGTGTGAAGGATGTCCATGTTCTCTTCCAAGATCTTCTTGGAACGCTGGTAGTTACGGTCGATGACGTGCTTGATTTCCTCGTCGATGGCACGGGCGGTGTCATCGGACATGTGCTTGCTCTTGGCGGCGCTGCGGCCCAGGAAGACTTCACCTTCATCCTCGGCGTACAGCAGCGGCCCCATCTTCTCGCTAAGGCCCCACTGGGTGACCATCTTGCGGGCGATGTCGGTGGCACGCTCGATGTCGTTCGAAGCGCCAGTGGTCACCATTTCGGGACCGTAGATCACTTCCTCGGCCAGGCGGCCACCGAACAGGCTGGAGATCATGCTCTCAAGCTGCTGTTTGGAGTGGCTGACCCGGTCACGCTCGGGCAGGTACATGGTCACGCCCAGGGCACGGCCACGGGGAATGATGGACACCTTGTAGACAGGGTCGTGCTCCGGCACCAGGCGACCGACGATGGCATGGCCCGCCTCGTGATAGGCAGTCATTTCCTTCTCTTTCTCGGTCATCACCATGGAGCGGCGCTCGGCGCCCATCATGATCTTGTCTTTGGCTTTTTCGAACTCTTCCATGCCCACCAGGCGCTTGCTGGTGCGGGCGGCGAAAAGCGCAGCTTCGTTGACCAGGTTGGCCAGATCCGCACCGCTAAAGCCGGGGGTGCCACGGGCAATCACCGCAGGCTCGACGTCGTCGGCCACCGGTACTTTGCGCATATGGACCTTGAGGATCTGCTCGCGGCCACGGACATCGGGCAGGCCTACCACTACCTGGCGGTCAAAACGGCCGGGACGCAGCAGGGCCGGGTCCAGCACGTCGGGGCGGTTGGTGGCGGCGATGACGATGATGCCTTCGTTGCCTTCGAAACCGTCCATCTCAACCAGCATCTGGTTGAGGGTCTGCTCGCGTTCGTCATGGCCACCGCCAAGGCCAGCGCCACGTTGGCGGCCCACGGCATCAATTTCATCGATAAAGATGATGCAGGGCGCGGCCTTCTTGGCTTGGTCGAACATGTCACGGACACGGGACGCACCCACACCCACGAACATTTCCACGAAGTCGGAGCCTGAGATGGTAAAGAAGGGTACCTTGGCTTCCCCGGCAATGGCCTTGGCCAGCAGGGTTTTACCGGTACCGGGAGGACCTACCATCAGCACCCCTTTGGGGATCTTGCCGCCCAGCTTTTGGAACTTGGACGGGTCTTTGAGGTAGTCCACCAGTTCGGAGACTTCTTCCTTGGCTTCGTCCACACCGGCCACGTCGGCAAAGGTGGTCTTGACCTGGTCTTCAGAAAGCAGCCTGGCCTTGGATTTACCGAAGGACATGGCGCCTTTACCGCCGCCGCCCTGCATCTGGCGCATGAAGAAGATCCACACACCGATAAGCAGCAGCATGGGGAACCAGGAAATAAGAATGCTGGTCAGCAGGCCCTGGGATTCGGGCTTGACGCCGTAAGCTTCCACCTTGTGGTTGCGGGCGTCGTTGATCAGATCTTTGTCGTAACCGCCGGGGATCACGGTTTCAAACCGCTGGCCGTCGGTCAGCAGGCCAGTCACGACCCCGGTCTTGTTGTCGACTTGGATCTGCTTGACCTTACCAGCCTCGGTCCATTCGATGTACTGGGTGTAGCTCACACCGGAACGGTTGGCATCCGTTCCGTTGAAGCTCTGGAATACGGCCATCAGCACTACGGCGATAACCAACCAAAGGATGAGATTTTTAGCCATGTCGCTCAACTTAAGCACCTCTTTAAGGCTGTGGGGCGCGCTTTGGGGCAGGGTACTATAACTTATACCCCGTCGCCACAATGTATACTTCCGATGACCTTGATCGGGATGAGTCAGGTTTGCGGCTCTTGACGGTGGTGAAAGCCGCCCTCACCGCTTTGATGTAGTCTTCGAAGCCTTCGCCCATAAAGACTTTGACCGCAAAACTGCCGCCTGGTGCCAGCACCTGATGGCACATGTCCAGGGCCAACTCCACCAGATACATGGCGCGGGGTTGGTCAACACCCTTGGTACCGCTCATGTTGGGGGCCATGTCTGACAGCACCACGTCTACCTGGCGACCACCGATCCGCTCTAAAAGCGCATTAAGTACCGCCTCTTCACGAAAATCTCCTTGCAAGAAGGCCACCCCGGGCAGTGGGTCCATGGGCAGAATGTCACAGGCGATCACCTCGCCTTGCTCCCCCACCAATTCACTGGCCAGTTGCGACCAGCCACCCGGCGCCGCTCCCAGGTCCACCACCGTCATGCCGGCGCGGATGAGTTTGTCCTTCTGCTGGATTTCTTCGAGCTTGAACACGGCCCGGGAACGCAGGCCGCGCTTCTGGGCCTCCAGTACATAAGGGTCGTCAAAGTGCTCTTTTAGCCACCGCGAGGAACTGGCGGAACGCTTCTTCTTAGGCATGAATGTCTCTTGACGTTTATCTTCAACTATAAATGGCGATAAAATTGCGGTTTTCAACCCACAAGGGTCTTCTACATGGAACTCACGCCGAAACAACGGCAACACCTCAAAGCTCTGGCCCACCCGCTCAAGCCGGTCGTCCTGCTGGGCGCCAACGGCCTGACCGAGGGCGTCCTGGCCGAAATCGAACTGGCCCTGGAGCATCACGAACTGATCAAGGTGAAAGCCCCGACCAAGGACCGTGAACTTAAAGACGCCATCTTCGAGACCATAGCGCAGCAAACCAATGCCACCAAGGTTCAGAAGATAGGCCATATGCTGGTGCTATACCGCCCGGCCAAAGAGCCGGTGATCCGCCTGCCGCGATAAGGTGGGAAAGAGGATAAACAAGGCCGCCGATGCGGCCTTGTTTGTTTTCAGCGGTACTGAACGTCGGTTATTTCGTATTCCTTGACGCCGGACGGAGTCTGCACCGCTACCACGTCATCCAATTGCTTGCCCACCAGGGCACGGGCAATGGGGGAACTGACCGAAATCAGGTTCTGTTTGATGTCGGCCTCGTCGTCACCGACGATGCGGTAGGTCACCTCATCTTCGGTATCCAGGTTCAGTAGGGTCACTGTGGCCCCGAAGATCACCTTGCCGTTGTTGGTCATCTTGGTGACGTCGATGATCTGGGCATTGCCCAGCTTGCCTTCAATTTCCTGAATACGGCCTTCACAGAAGCTCTGTTGCTCCCTGGCCGCGTGGTACTCGGCATTCTCCTTGAGATCGCCCAGTTCCCTGGCAGTGGCGATGGCATCGATGATCTGGGGCCGACGCACTGTTTTAAGGTACTTGAGTTCTTCTCGCAGCTTGTCAGCACCTGCTTGGGTCATCGGGAACAGGTTCATGGTGTCTCCGTCTCAAAAATTGCCGAAATCAGACAATAGCAAGCCGGCAAAACCCGCAGGTTATGCCGGATGCGTCATACTTTTCCCGCATTCTAACGAAAATTCGTCCCTGAGTACCAGACTGGCCGAAACTGCCGTCTACACTCTTTAGGTCACGCTAATGGAGCCCACACCATGACACCGACCTCATCCGAGCGCCGCTACCAGGTGCGGGATCTTCGGCAAAACTTCGAGGTACTGGACGAACTACAGCTCGATGCCGTCTACGCCCTGATGAAAGTGGGGGCCAGGCTGCTCTTTGTCAGGGACGTACAGTATATGCCCCTGGCGATCTTGGAGCATGGTGGGCACTACATCACGGTGGACTTGGACGGCCGCATCGATCTGCACCCGGCCCTTAGCATTCGCAGTCACTGAATTAAGCCTGAACCGCCGCTCTGTCGCCTGTTCTGTCAGGAAACCCCTTTGGTAAGATTCTGAAAAAACTCGGAGACTTCCGCATGTTCCAGAACAAGCATCTCGGTATTATCGCCCTGGCCGGCACCCTGGCCCTGACCGGTTGTACGACAGTAGACTCTCAAACCGGCGAGCAACGCACCAACAAGACCGCCACAGGTGCCACCATTGGCGCCATTGCCGGCGCCGTGTTGGGCAAGGCTACCGGCAGCCACCACCGTGACCGCGCCATCGTCGGCGCTGCCGTGGGTGCCATTGCTGGCGCCGCCGTCGGCAACTACATGGACAAGCAGGAAGAAGAACTGCGCCAGCAGACCGCCGGCACCGGCATCGACGTGCAGCGTAACGGTGACAACCTGCTGCTGACCCTGCCTAACGGCGTCACCTTTGACGTCAACCGCGCCGACGTGAAGCCCGAGTTCCAGTCGGTGCTGAGCGATCTGGCCACCACCTTGAACCGCTACCCCAAGACCCTGGTGGAGATCTCCGGCCACACCGACAGCACCGGCGCCGCTTCCTACAACCAGACCCTGTCTGAGAACCGCGCCAGCTCCGTTAAGAGCTTCCTGGTACGTCGTGGCGTGATGCCAGAGCGCCTCACCACAGTCGGTTACGGCCAGACCAAGCCGGTGGCCAGCAATGCCACCGTCGAAGGCCGTGCCAAAAACCGCCGGGTAGAGATTGAACTGATCCCCATCGTCGAGGGGTAATAAGAAAAAACGCCCGAAAGGGCGTTTTTCATATCCGGACCTTCACATAACGGCCGGGGGCGGGTTCCAAACCGGGTTCCGGCTCCCTGGCCGGCACCAAGGCCGGGTCCTGGGCGTCAAGCCAGCGGTACCAGTCGGGCCACCAGGACCCTTGCTGGCTCCCCTCTTCCCCTTCCACCTTGAAGCCGTACTTTTGCTTGATGGGCGGGTTGACCACACCAGCCACGTGGCCAGCACCGGCTGTCACCAGGCGCTTCTTGTTGCCCCCCAACAGCTGGGCTGAGGCAAAAGCACTCTGGGGCGGCACTATGTGGTCCTTCTCGGCGGCCAGCACATAAGTGGGTACCTTGACCCGGCGCAGATCCATCTTGTAACCGTCCAGCTTCCAACTGCCCGGATTAGCCAACTTATTGTCCAGGTAGGTGTTTTGCAGGTACTCCCGATAGAAACGGGCCGGCAGATGGGTTACGTCGGAGTTCCACACCAGGATGTCAAAGCTCGGCGGCTTCTGCCCCATCAGGTAGCGGTTGATAAAGGCCGGCCAGTACAGATCCTGCTCGCGCAGCAGGGAAAAGCCGGTGGCCATCAAACGTCCATCCATATAGCCCTGCTGGTCGGTGATGTTCATCAGGCTTTCCAGCAAGGACGGCACCAGCAGCAGGCCGGGTTCCCCCGGTTCACTGAAATCCAGCAGGGTGGTCATCAAGGTCAGGCTGGCAATGCGTTTGGCACCTCGGGCGGCCAGCCAGGCCGATGCCAGGGCCAGCAGGGTGCCGCCAACACAGTAACCTACCCCATGGACCTGCGGCTCTTCGGTAATGTCCTTCACCCAGTTGCTGGCCTGCACCACCGCCTGCATGTACTCGGCCATACCCTGGTCCCTATCCTGCGCCGTGGGGTTGACCCAGGACAGCAGGAAGACGGTATGGCCCTGGTCCACCAGGTGGCGGATAAAGGAGTTTTCAGGCTTGAGGTCCAGCACGTAGTACTTGTTGATGCAGGGGGGCACGATCAGCACCGGGGTCTTGTGAACCTCAGTGGTGGTCGGGGCATACTGGATAAGCTGGCCCAAAGGCCCTTCGCGCACCACGGCGCCGGCACTGGTGGCCAGGTCTCGGCCCAGTTCGTAAAGCTTGGTGTTACCCAGAGGGATATTGAGGCCAAAGGGGCTGTTGTCCATGTCCTCGATAAGGGACTCAAGACCCCTTACCAGGTTGTCCCCTCCTTCAGCCAGGGTTTTGGCCAACACCTTGGGATTGGTCAACAGATAATGAGCAGGATCGTTGAGCTGCATGGACTGGCGGGTCCAGAACGCCAGCTGTTTGCGCTCCTTTTCCGACAGGGATTCGAGATTGCCGATGCTTTCCTGCCAGTAGTCATTCAGCAGCTTGTGGCTCTGCTGGAAATACTGCCAGCACTCATCGGTTTTCCCCCCTTCGATGATCCGCTCGACACTTTTTTGCCACAGGTCGGTCTGCGACTGCCACCAGTTGGCCCCGGCGGCCCAAAAGGCCTGGGGTTGACTGGCAGCGGCCGACGCCAGTTGGTCTCCCATGGCCAACATGGGAGGCCAGCAGGCCTCCCAGGGATTGTCATGGGGCATATCAGGCCTTGACCTCTTCCTTTTCCTTGGCGATGTCGGCAAAGACCTGGTTGAAATCCTTGCGGAAGGCTTCAGACAGCTCCAGCAGGGTCTTGCAGTCCTGCATGAAGCGCTTGTTCAAGTCAGCCATTTGGCTCATCTGCACCTGGCCAGCGAGGGCACTGTCCCCTTTGGCATTGGCGTCATTGAGCTTCTTGGCGTACTCAATCTGGCTTTGGGTATAGGTACCCACGGTTTCCAGCTGGTACTGGCTGAGCTTGGCCATGTTGTCCAGCAGCACGGAATTGATTTGCGCCAGGGGCTTGAGCAGGTCCTGTTGCTGGGAATTGGCTTGGCGGATCCAGTCTTGAAACATAGCAATCTCCTTGTCAGTGCATGTGTTGTCCGCCATTGGCGGAAAGGTTGGAACCTGTAATGAATCCGGCGTCGGGGGAAGCCAGGAAGGTGACGATGCGGGCTATCTCGCTGGGCTCACCCAAGCGGCCCACCGGGATCTGGTTGATGATCGACTGGCGGATCTCCTCCGGCACCGCCATCACCATGTCGGTGGCGATATAGCCGGGGGAAATGGTGTTGACGGTAATGCCCTTGCTGGCCACTTCCTGGGCCAGAGACATGGTCAAACCATGCAAGCCGGCTTTGGCAGCCGCATAGTTGGTCTGGCCCATCTGGCCTTTCTCGCCGTTGATGGAACTGATGTTGACAATGCGGCCATACTGGCGTTCCAACATCAAAGGCACCACGGCGCGGCACAGGTGATAGGCGCCGGTCAGGTTGGTCTGGATAACTTCCAGCCAATCATCTTCCTGCATGCGCTTGAGGGTTTTGTCGCGGGTGATACCGGCATTGTTGACCACCAGATTGATGGCCCCCAATTCGGCTTCCACAACGGATACGGCACTGAAAATGCCGTCCTGGTCCTTGATGTCGGCAATCACCAGGTGGGGGTTGTACCCCTGTGCCTTTTCCTGTTCCAACCAGGGCTCGGCACGACTGGGACAGCGGCAAAGTGCCGCCACTTGATAGCCTTCCTTCGCCAGGGCACGACAGATGGCCGTTCCGATACCACCGTTGGCCCCTGTTACCAATGCAACATTCCCTTTTCCCATTAAAAAGCTCTTTATTGGATTGACGCTTTTTTAACCGTAGAACAGGTCTAGAGCCCTAGCTCTAAATTTTTATGAAGTTTTTTTGCAAGTTTGGTTAATGCTTGATCAGGATCAAACTCACAGGCCTTTCCCCAGCAAAATGTAAGTGACCACTAACAAAAAGTGCTTTGCCATCACTGGCGTGCTCCAAAACGACCATAAAAAAAGCCCGCCGGAAGGCGGGCTTTTCAATCACTGCAGACTTAGCACTGTTGGTGCATCTCCTGCACCGAAATCACCGACTCACGGTCAGACACGGTCTGGCCCATGCAGGTGGCGAAACCGGCATTCAGGGTGGTGGTGTAGCTCACCTTGTTCATCAGGGCGCCACGGCGCATCACCTTGGAATCCTCGATGGCCTGGCGGCCTTCGGTGGTGTTGATGATGTAGCTGTACTCACCGTTTTTGATGCGGTCGAGGATATGCGGGCGGCCTTCGTGCACCTTGTTGACCAGGCGCGGGTTGATACCGGCTTCACCCAGCACCACGGCGGTGCCGTGGGTGGCGTCCAGCTCAAAGCCCAGTTCCAACAGGCGGTGGGCAAGATCCACGGCGCGGGCCTTGTCGGTATCCCGCACCGACAGCAGCGCCCTGCCCCCTTTGGGGGTCACGCTGTTGGCGCCCAGCTGGGACTTGGCGTAAGCCTCGGCGAAGGTCTTGCCGACCCCCATCACCTCACCGGTGGAGCGCATTTCTGGGCCCAGTATGGGGTCCACACCCGGGAACTTGGCGAAAGGCAGCACCGCTTCTTTCACGCAGTAGTAGGGGGGGATGACTTCGCTGGTCACACCCTGCTCGGCCAGGGACTGGCCGGCCATGACCCGGGCGGCAATCTTGGCCAGGGACAGGCCGGTGGCCTTGGACACGAAGGGCACGGTACGGGACGCACGGGGGTTGACCTCGATGAGGTAAATCTCGTTGTCCTTGACCGCGAACTGGATGTTCATCAGGCCGATGACGTTCAGTTCGAAGGCCAGCTTACGCACCTGTTCGCGCATCCGGTCCTGGACGTCCTTGGACAGGGTGTAGGGGGGCAGGGAACAGCCGGAGTCGCCGGAGTGTACGCCGGCCTGCTCGATGTGCTCCATGATGCCGCCAATCAGCACGTCCTTGCCGTCGCAGATGGCGTCGATGTCCACTTCCACGGCGTCGTCCAGGAAGCGGTCCAGCAGCACAGGGCTGTCGTTGGACACCTTGACCGCGTCGTTCATGTAACGGCGCAGGTCCACTTCGTCGTAGACGATTTCCATGGCGCGGCCGCCCAACACGTAGGAGGGGCGCACCACCAGCGGGTAGCCGATGTCCCGGGCCAGCACTATGGCTTGCTCCAGGTTGGTGACGGTGGCGTTCTCGGGCTGCTTGAGGCCCAGGCGCTCAACCGCTTGCTGGAAGCGCTCGCGGTCCTCGGAACGGTCGATGGCGTCCGGGCTGGTGCCGATGATGGGCACGCCGGCCGCTTCCAGGGCGCGGGCCAGTTTCAGCGGGGTTTGGCCGCCGTACTGGACGATAACGCCCTTGGGTTTTTCCAGGCGCACGATTTCCAGCACGTCCTCGAAGGTCACCGGCTCGAAGTAGAGGCGGTCAGAGGTGTCGTAGTCGGTGGACACCGTCTCGGGGTTACAGTTGACCATGATGGTCTCGTAACCGTCTTCGCGCATGGCAAGGGCGGCGTGAACGCAGCAGTAGTCGAACTCGATGCCCTGGCCGATACGGTTGGGGCCGCCACCCAGTACCATGATCTTGTCGCGGTCGCTGGGGTTGGCTTCGCACTCTTCGTCGTAACTGGAGTACATGTAGGCGGTGGAGGTGGCGAATTCGGCCGCGCAGGTATCCACCCGTTTGTAGACGGGGAAGATGCCGTTGTTGTGGCGGATTTTGCGCACTTCACTCTCGGCTACGCCGAGGATGGCCGCCAGGCGGGCATCGCCGAAGCCTTTGCGTTTGAGCTGGCGCAGGTAACCGGCGTCAAGGCCGGCCAGGCCTTTCTCGGCCACCTTCTGCTCTTCCTTGACCAGATCTTCAATCTGCACCAGGAACCAGGGGTCGATATTGGTAAGCTTGAAGACGCCGTCGACACTCATGCCGGCCCGGAAGGCGTCGGCGATGTACCAGATACGGTCGCTGCCCGCTTCCTTGAGCTCGCGGCGCAAAATGGCCAGGGCCTCAGGGTCGTCGAGATCCAGGATGGGGTCGAAACCACTCACGCCCACTTCCAGGCCGCGCAGGGCCTTTTGCAGGGATTCCTGCTGGTTACGGCCAATGGCCATCACCTCACCCACAGACTTCATCTGGGTGGTCAGGCGGTCGTTGGCACCGGCAAACTTCTCGAAGTTAAAGCGCGGTATCTTGGTAACCACATAGTCGATAGACGGCTCGAAGGACGCCGGAGTCTTGCCACCGGTGATGTCGTTCATCAGTTCGTCCAGGGTGTAACCTACCGCCAGCTTGGCCGCCACCTTGGCGATGGGGAAGCCGGTCGCCTTGGAGGCCAGGGCGGAGGAGCGGGACACCCGGGGGTTCATCTCGATAACCACCATGCGGCCGTCTTTGGGGTTCACCCCGAACTGCACGTTGGAACCGCCAGTTTCCACACCGATTTCACGCAGTACCGCCAAGGAGGCGTTACGCATGATCTGGTATTCCTTGTCGGTCAGGGTCTGGGCCGGGGCCACGGTGATGGAGTCGCCGGTGTGGATCCCCATGGGGTCGAAGTTTTCGATGGAGCAGACGATGATGGCGTTGTCGTTGCGGTCACGGACCACTTCCATCTCGTACTCTTTCCAGCCGATCAGGCTCTCGTCGATCAAGAGCTCGTTGGTGGGGCTCAAATCGAGGCCGCGGCGGCAGATCTCTTCGTACTCTTCCTTGTTGTAAGCGATACCGCCGCCGGTGCCGCCCATGGTAAAGCTGGGGCGGATAATGCAGGGCAGGCCGATGTCATCGATGATGTCTTCGCAGTCTTCCCAGCTGTGGGCGATACGGGCGCGGGGCACATCCAGGTTGATGTTGGCCATGGCCTCCACGAAGCGCTCGCGGTCTTCGGCCTTGTCGATGGCGTCGGCGGTGGCGCCAATCATCTGCACACCGAATTTTTCCAGCACGCCGTGCTTGTCCAGATCCAGGGCGCAGTTGAGCGCGGTCTGGCCACCCATGGTGGGCAGAACGGCGTCGGGGCGCTCTTTTTCGATGATCTTGGCCACCACTTCCCAGTGCACAGGCTCGATGTAGGTGGCATCGGCCATGCCCGGGTCGGTCATGATGGTGGCGGGGTTGGAGTTCACCAGAATGACCCGGTAACCCTCTTCTTTCAGGGCCTTACAAGCCTGGGTACCGGAGTAGTCGAACTCACAGGCCTGGCCGATAACGATGGGGCCGGCGCCGAGGATCAGGATGCTTTGGATGTCTGTACGTTTTGGCATGTCTTACCCCCTGGCCGCCATCAGCTCGATAAAGTGGTCGAAAAGCGGTGCCGCATCGTGCGGACCCGGGCTCGCTTCAGGGTGACCCTGGAAGGAAAACGCCGCCTTATCGGTACGGTGAATGCCCTGCAGGGTGCCGTCGAACAAGGACTTGTGGGTGGCGCGCAGGTTGGCCGGCAGGCTGGCCTCGTCTACCGCAAAGCCGTGGTTCTGGGCGGTGATCATCACCACATCACGGTCCAGGTCTTTGACCGGGTGGTTACCGCCGTGATGGCCGTGGCCCATCTTGACGGTCTTGGCGCCACTGGCCAGGGCCAGCAGCTGGTGGCCAAGGCAGATACCGAACACAGGAGTGTCGGTTTCCAGGAAGGCCTTGATGGCGTCGATGGCGTAGGTGCAAGGCTCCGGGTCGCCGGGGCCGTTGGAGAGGAAGATGCCATCGGGGTTCAGGGCCAGCACCTCTGCGGCAGAAGTCTGGGCCGGAACGACGGTCAGCTTGC
This sequence comes from Gallaecimonas xiamenensis 3-C-1, assembly GCF_000299915.1. Lineage (NCBI taxonomy): Bacteria > Pseudomonadati > Pseudomonadota > Gammaproteobacteria > Enterobacterales > Gallaecimonadaceae > Gallaecimonas > Gallaecimonas xiamenensis. The sequence goes on along the minus strand of NZ_AMRI01000011.1, from coordinate 95,394 downwards.
AGCCCCTGTCAGCCAGCATGCGCAGGATGTTCTGCTTGACGCCGAAGTCGTAGGCCACCACATGGTATTTGAAGTGGTCGTCACCAAACTGTTTGAAGCCCTCGCCCAGGGTCCAGCTGCCCTCGGTCCAGCCATAGCTTTCCTTGGTACAGACCACCTTGGCGAGATCCATGCCCTTAAGGCCAGGGAAGGCTTTGGCGGCGGCCAGTGCCTCGGCTTCGTCGACCAAACCCGCGATAATGCAGCCATTCTGTGCGCCTTTTTCGCGCAGGATACGGGTCAGCTTACGGGTGTCGATATCGGCGATGGCAACGATGTTGCGGGCCTTGAGGTAATCGGAGAGGGAAGCTTGATTACGGAAGTTGGAAGCGACCAGGGGAAGATCGCGGATCACCAGGCCAGTAGCCCAAATGGTGGAGGATTCTTCGTCTTCGGCATTAGTGCCGGTATTACCGATATGGGGGTAGGTCAGAGTGACAATTTGTTGGGAATAAGAAGGATCAGTAAGAATTTCCTGGTAACCCGTCATTGAAGTATTAAAAACTACTTCGCCGACCGCTTTTCCAGTGGCCCCAATGGCCGTGCCCCGGAAGACGGTCCCGTCTTCAAGGACCAAGAGCGCTGGCTGACTCAAGACAACCTCCATAGAGTTAGTAACTGAGGAAAATCAGTAACTTACCATCGGAGCTGAGCATCAAAACGATGCGTTTTACCGAGCTTTTGGCAAATTGGCGGTATGATATAGATGTCTGACCTCTCTGTCCACAAACTTTTTAGCAAACGTTTTTGTGGTGAGTTTTGCACCAAAGCATCATTTTTGCACTTTTCGCTCTGTCATAACCGCCCGGGACTGACCGCATAAAGCGCGCGGATTTTCACATAAAAATTCATTTAATGGCAATAAAAAACCGGCATAAAAGCCGGTTTCAATAGCTTAGTCTGGCAACGGCGGGTGTTATTGCACTTTCAGCTCATAGGCGGCAGCGCCGAAGGGCGCCAGCTGATAGTGCCACTGCCCTGCCCCCTGGCTTACTACCAGGGTGCCCTTGTTGCTGCCCAGCAGATCCCCAAGGGGATACTGGCCGTCTGTCAATTTCCACTTTTCAATCAGCGCCTTGGGCACCGCAACCTGGCCTTCTTTGGGGCCGGCGGCAAAGTTGGCCGCCACCAGCACAGGCTGGCTACCCTGCCAGCGGGCAAAGGTGAAGACCTTCTCATCTCCCTGTACCAAAGCCTGGCCGGCACCGCCGAAGGCGGCCTGGCTGCGGCTCAGGGTCAGCAGTTTCTGGTAGGCGCCACGCAGGGTCTTCTCGTCGGCAGACAGCTGGCCGCCGTCAAAGGCGCCGCCGTTCATCCAGCGCTGGACGCTGGGCACGGCCCAGTAGTCGAAGATGGTGGTGCGGCTGGCTTTGCCAAAACCGGCGTCGCTGGCTCCCGCCTCCCCCAGCACCTGGCCGAAATAGATCATGGTGGCGCCATCGTCCATCAGCGCCGACACCGCCATGGCCGGCAGGGCCTTGAGCGGATCGCCGGCAAATTCAGGGCTGGCAATGCGCTGCTCGTCGTGGTTTTCCAAAAAGTGCAGCTGGTGGGCGGCAATGTCCTGGTTACGGGCCATGATATCGGCCAGCACCGTCGCCGTTTGCTTGCCTTGGATAATGGCCTTGAGGCTGTCGTAGGTTTCTACTTTGTCGTAGAGGTAGTCCATCTTGCCCAGGCGGATATAGTCCCGGTACAGGGCCGGGTTATAGACTTCGGCCATCAGCAGGGTGTCGGCCTTGTGCATCTTGATGGCGCTGTTGAGGTAGCTCCAAAAGGCCACCGGCACCATCTCCGCCACGTCATAACGAAAGCCGTCCACCCCCTTGTCCAGCCAATAAAGGGCGATGTCCTTCATCTTCTGCCAGCTGTCCGGCACCGATTTGTCTGCCCAGAAGGCGGCGTGGGCCCGGTAGTCCTTATCGTCAAAACCGGCTGGCAGATCTGGGAAGTCGTGACTGCCGTCCGGGCGCACCCCGTAGTTCAGCTTGACCGTTTCATACCAGTCGTCCTGGGACGGCTGGGGGCTGCGGGCGCCGTTGCCGGTCCACTTGGCGGGGTTCTCGGCAAACTGGCCATCGGCCAGGGGGTGAGACAGGCCACCCAGGGGCTTGTCACCTTCTGGCACCGCAAAGGCCTGGCCCGGCACGTAATAGAAGTTATTGTCGCGCTGGTAGACAGCGCTGGTGTCGTCCTTGAGGCCAAAATCCCGCTCCGGATAGACGCTGGAGTGGTAACGGCGGGCCACATGGTTGGGCACTATATCGATGATGACCTTCATGCCATGGCTGTGAGTGCGGGCAACCAGGGCTTCGAACTCTGCCATGCGCTTGGCCGGATCGGTGGCCAAGTCCGGGTCCACGTCGTAGTAATCCTTCACCGCATAGGGGGAACCGGCCCGGCCCTTGACCACGTCCGGGTCGTTGGCGGCGATACCATAGGCGCTGTAGTCGGTGGCTTGGGCATGTTCAGGAATACCGGTAAACCACAGGTAGTTGACCCCCAGGCCCTTGATGGAGGCCAGGGCGGCGTCGTTGATGTCGGCAAATTTGCCGACGCCGTTTTGCTCTATGGTGCCCCAAGGCACCTGGCTGTCCACCTTGTTGCCAAAGAGGCGGGTAAACATCTGGTAGATAACCGGCTTGCCGGACCCCTGGGGGGCCGCCTGGGCCGCTACTGCGGCCTGGCTGTCATTGGCCGCGCCATGGCCGGCCGGGGCATCGGAGCAGGCGGCGAGCATCACGCATAGGGCCAGGGAAGAGAGCTTGTTCATGATGTCATCCTTACTGCAGGTCGAGGGTGCGCGGCGCGCCGTCCCAGTCAAAGGTCAGGGTCAGGGTGTCGGCGTCCCGCGCAAAATGCTGAGGCTTGCCGTCCAGCAAGGCCGCCTTGACCGCCCCCGGGTGGTGAATCACCAGGGTCAGGCGGCGGCTTTGGGGCATGCCGGGGTAGCGGCCTTGGCTGGCCAACTGGATGCTAAGGCCAGCTTGTTGCTGGGCGCTGAACAGCAGCTTTTGGTATTGGCCCTTGGCGTAGGCGTCCGGGGTATGGCCGTCATCTTCGTACATCTGGCCCTGGGCCTGGGTCACCGACGGGTCGGCCCAGTAATGGAGGGTCAGTTCCTTGCTGGAGTAGCTGTCGGTGCTTTGGGACGGGGCCACCCTGGGCACAAAGCTGCCGGCTTTGACCAGCACCGGCAGGGTGTCGACGCTGGTGGCGCGGCTGTAGCTGCGGCCCCCCTCGATGCGCTCGCCTGTCCAAAAATCAAACCAGGTGCCCTCGGGCAATTGGGTGGTAACGGTTTTGGCCCCCGGCTCGGTGACCGGGGTCACCAGGAAGGCGTCGCCCCAGAAGTAGCTGTGGTGGTTGTCAAAATCCTTCACATCATCGCTTTGCATCAGCATGGAGCGCATCAGCGGCTTGCCGGTAAGGCTGTTCTCGAAGGCCAGGCTGTAGTTGTAAGGCAACAGGCTGTAGCGCAGCTTGATGTAGTCCCCTACCTGCTTTTGGATGGCGGCGTCGTGGTAGACCGGCTCCGGGGCTATGTCTTCCTGGGCATGGGGGCGGAACACCGGCTGGAACACGCCGTATTGCAGCCAGCGCAGGTAGAGCTCGGGGTCGAACTTATCGCCACCGGCAAAGCCGCCCAGATCCGAGTGGATGTAACCCAGGCCCTGGGCTCCCATCTGCAGGGCCAGTTCCACTTGCGGCTTAAGGCCGCCCCAGCTGCGGGACACATCACCGGTCCAGGGCATCATGCCAAAACGCTGGGAGCCGGCATAACCGCTTCGCATCAGGATAAAGGGCCGCATATCCGGGCGATGCTGGCCGATGCCGTCATAGACCAGTTGCGCCCAGCGGTGGCCGTAGGCGTTGTGCAGCTCGTCGCTGCTGCCCTCGCCATGGACCAGGTTTGAAGGGTGCACCTCGGGCTCGCCCAAATCGCCCCAGAAACCGGCCACCCCTTGGTCCAGCAGCCCTTGGTACTTGTCCCAGAACCAGTCGCGGCCCTTGGGGGAAAACACATCCACCAGGCCGGTGTTACCAAAGAAAAAGTCATAGGTGGCCGGTTCGCCGCTGGCGTCCAGGGCGATGGCGCCGGCCTTGACCGCCTCATCCCAGCGGCTGGAGGTGGTCAGAATAAAGGGCTCGGTAATAAGCACCGTCTTGACCCCGTCCTTTTTAAAATCGCTGATCATCTGCTCGGGATTGGGGAAGGCGGCCTTGTCCCAGGCCAGGTTACCCATATGGCCTTTGACGTCTTTGCCGAACCAGTACAGGTCCAGCACTATGGCGTCCAGGGGAATGCCGGCGTCCTTGAAGCGTTTGACCACGTCCCTGGCCTCGGCCTCGGAATGGTAACCAAAGCGAGAGGCAAAGTTGCCCAGGGCCCAGCGCGGCGGCAGGGGCTGGTGGCCGGTCAATTGGGTGTATTCCTCGGTCAGGCCGGCGAAGTGATCACTTGCCACCACCACATAGGCCCGGCGCCCACCGACGGCGCTGAAGGTCATCTGGTCGCCCTGGCTGGCCCCCAGATCCATCTCGCCGCTGGCGGTGTTGTCAAACAGCAGCAGGTACTTCTGGCTGGAAATCACCAGGGGCAGGCTGTAGTACATCTGGGCCGCTTCGGTGGTGTAGCCGTAGCTGGCCTTGTTGTACAACGGCAGCTTGTGGCCGCGCCTGTCCATGCCCAGCACCCGCTCGCCGCCCCCCATCAGCTTTTCCCCCTGTTGCAGGGTAAAGCCGAGGTTGACCCCCTCCTGGCCCAAAAAGCCGCTGCTTTCGGCCAGCAGCAGCTGCTCGCCCCTGTAGTAACTGACCGCCAGGCTGGTTTTGTCTATCTCGGCGCGCATCCCCGGCAGGCTGTAGACAAGGGTGTTGCCGCGCTCGGTCAGCTCTGCCTTGACCGCCTGCTGGGGGACCAGGGCCCGGGACGCCGGCTGCACGGCGCCGGCTTTCAAGAATTCGGCCTGGATGGCGTCCTCGTCCAGGGGGGTGAGCACCAGTTGGCCGCCGTTTTTATCTAGCACCAGGCGGTTGCCGTCCAGGTGGTAAGCCGGGCCGCTGGCGCAACTGGCCAGCAGCACGGACAGGGAAAGGGACAGGTAGCGCAGTTTCATCATTTCAGCTCCAACACCCAAGCGGTCTTGGCAGGCACGTTAAGGGTGCCCGCCAGGGAAAACTCCTGGCCGCTCAGGACTTCAGTGGCCTTGCCGTGACCTTGCAGTTCGGCAAAGCGGTGCAGACTCAGGGGCATGGCCCTGTCGTTTTTATTCATCACCACCATCACCTGCTGGGCGGGGCTCAGCCGGAAATAGCAATAGAGGCCGTCTTCTGGCACATAGTGCACCAGGCTCCCCTGGCCGACGGCCGGGGACGACTTGCGCCAGTTAATAAGCTTTTGCATAAAGCCCAGGGCCTGGCGCTGGTCGCCGTCCAGCCCCTGGCCGGTAAAGGCGTTGCCCTTGTCCCCCGGCCAGCCGCCGGGAAAATCGGCCCGCAGCACCCCGTGGTCGCTGCTTTTCGGGTCCATGGCCAGTTCGGTGCCGTAAAAAAGCTGGGGAATGCCACGGGTGGTCAGCACATAGGTCATGGCCATCCGCCAAAGGGCCTTATCGCCATGCAGCTGGGTCATCACCCTGGCCATATCGTGGTTGTCGGCAAAGACCACCAGGTCGCTGGGGTTGGGGTAGAGAAAGTCATTGGCCAAGGCCTGGTAGAGCACGCCGATGCCGCTGTTCCAGCTCTCAGGGTCGGTGAGCCCCTTGATCAGGGCCTCTTGTAGGGGAAAGTCCATCAAGGACGGCAAGTTGCTGACGTAGCCGTCCTTGGGCTGGCCGCCCCGCTGCCAGTAGCCAACGATGGCCGGGTTGGTGCTCCACTCTTCCCCCACCATGTTGAAATTGGGGTACTCATGCATCAGGGCCGCGCTCCAGCGGGCCAGGAAATCCCGGTCCGAATAGGACCAGGTATCGATGCGCAGGCCGCTCAGGCCGGCGTACTCGGTCCACCAGATGCTGTTTTGGATAAGGTAGGTGGCAAGGAAGGGGTTGCGCTGGTTCAGATCCGGCATGGTCGGTACAAACCAGCCGTCGTTGAACTTGGCCTGGTCGGCCTTGGCCAGGTGCGGGTCGTGCAGGGTTTCCCGGCGGTGGTTGGTGGCATGGAAGCTGGCGCCGTTGACCCAGTCGGGAAATGGCAGGTCCTGCATCCAGGGGTGGTTGCTGCCGATGTGGTTCAGCACCACATCCATGATAAGGCCCATGCCCTTGGCCTTGGCCTGGTGGGCCAGGGCCTGGTATTGGCTGTTGCTGCCAAAGCGCGGGTCAATGCGGTAAAAATCGGTGGCCGAATAGCCGTGGTAGCTGTAGCTGGCCATGGCGTTTTCCACCACGGGGTTCAGCCACAGCTGGGTCACCCCCAGTTTTTGCAGGTAGTCGAGGTGGTCCATCACCCCCTTGATGTCGCCGCCGTGGCGGCCGCCGGGCTGGCTGCGGTTTGCCTTGTCGCCATAGCCCGCCACATCGTCATTGCCGCTGTCGCCATTGGCAAAGCGGTCCGGAGTAATAAGGTAAATCACGTCCTTTTGGGAAAAGCCCTGGCGCCCGGCAGAGCCCGGCGCCCTTGGCAGTAAGCTGTAGGCTTGGACCCATTGCTCGCTCTTGTCAGCAAAACGCAAGCTAAGAGACCCGGCCTTGGCCTTGGGGTCCAACTCCAGGGTGATAAAGAGGTAATTGGCGCTGGCGGCCGGGTCGGTGCGCACCAGGCGCACCCCGGGGTATGGGTCCAGGCTGACCTTGGCCTTGGCAATGTCCTTGCCATAAACCATCAGCTGCAGGCTGGGGTTGGCCATGCCCACCCACCAGTTGGCCGGCTCTATCTTGTCGAGGGTGGCGGCGCTGGCAGGAGCCAGGGCTAACCAGAAGGCGATGGCGAGGGCGCGCATCCGAAAACTCCTTGCTGCGACAGCCTGTTGGCTGCTCTTGATGTTCTGGCTGCCAAGGCGGACAGCTTTACGCTTACGCTAACGGCCAGGGCAGATGGCAACAAGGCATTGCAAACGTATTCAATGCCTTGTCTACAGGCATCAGACCAGTCCCCGTTCCTTGGCCAGGGCCTGCACCCGGGCCAAAAAATCCCCGTGGCTGGGTAGCTTCTGGCAGGTTTGGCTGATGGTGGTGCGAGTGTCGGCCAGCAGCTTTTGCAGCTGGCCCTGCTCCAGGCCGTCGGCCATGGGGCCGTAGTCCGCCGGCGCCAGGTTCTGGCCCAGCATCACCTGGTACCAGGCAGGCTCGGTAAAGAGTTCGTGCTGCTCCCAAAACACCCGCCCGGTCGCGGCGAATAGCGCCATACGCCGGGCCAGGCTGGCCGGCACCGGCATCTGGCGCCGGGCCTGCCAGAAGGGTTCGGGGCGCTGGTTCAGGTGGTAGTGCAGGATGATGAAGTCGCGAATGGCCTCAAATTCCTGGGCCGACTGGCGGTTGTACTCGTCCACCAGGGCCGGGTTTATCTGCAGCCGGGGAAACAGCTTGATAAGGCGGGTTATGCCACTTTGCACCAAATGCAAACTGGTGGACTCCAGGGGTTCGAGAAAGCCGCTGGCAAGGCCCAGGCTGACGCAGTTTTTTCGCCATTGCGCCTTGCGCCGGCCGGTTTGAAAACGAATAAGGCGCGGCTCTGCCAGGGGCTCCCCTTCGAGGTTGGCCAGCAGCTTGGCCGCCGCCTCGTCGTCGCTAAGGTACTCGCTGGCATAGACATGGCCATTGCCGGTGCGGTGGCGCAAGGGGATCTGCCATTGCCAGCCCGCCTCATGGGCTATGGCGCGGGTATAGGGCCTGGGCTGGCCGGAGTTGCTGCTGGGCACTGCCAGGGCCCGGTCGCAGGGCAGCCAATGGCGCCAGTCCTCAAAGCCGGTCTTGAGCGCCCCTTCTATCAGCAGGGCGCGAAAGCCGGAGCAGTCGATGTAGAGATCGGCCTCCAGGCGCCGGCCAGAGGCCAGCTGCACGGCGGCAATGGCGCCGCTGTCATCCAGGGGCACGGCGGTGATCTCCCCTTCGATGCGTGTTACCCCGGCCCCTTCGGCGTGCTGGCGCAGCAGCTTGGCATAGAGGCCGGCGTCAAAATGGTAGGCATGAACCAGCCCCTTGAGGGGGCTGCCTGGAATGCGCTCCAGGGGGATAAAACGCCCGGCCTTGGCGGCCTGGTAGTTCAGGGAATAGTCCCACAGCCCCTGGCCGTGGCCCTCTGCTTTGGCCCTTAGCCACAGGTGCACAAAGGGGGTGAGCCCCAGATCCCGGCCCAGATCCCCAAAGGCGTGCATGTAACGCTGGCCCTGCTTCCCCCAGTTTTCAAACTCGATACCCAGCTTGATGGTGCCCTGGGTCTTGGCCAGGAATTCGGCTTCGTCCAGGCCCAGCACCTTATTGAACAGCTGGATGGGAGGTATGGTGGCCTCCCCTACCCCGACGGTGGCGATGGCGTCGGACTCCACTAGGCTGATGGCCACCTGTTTGTCCAGCAGCCTGGCCAGCATGGCCGCCGCCATCCAGCCGGCACTGCCGCCGCCGACGATAAGGACCTTGCGTACCCCTTGGTTCATGGCAATTCCTTAAAAAAATGCCCCTGCAGACCAGAGTCTGTCAGGGGCAATGTCATCGCAAAAACACTTAGAACTTATAGCTCAGGCCCAACAGATAGTTACGGCCATACAGCTGGTAGTCACGGACCTGGCGGTCGTCACCGGGCTCGGTGGTGGTAAAGGGCTCGTCGGTCAGGTTCTGGCCTTGGAGCATGATGGTCAGGCCGTCCAGGTAGTCGATGCCGGACTCGGAGAAGTCGTAGCTGATCTGGGCGTCCCAGATCTCTTCACCCTTGACGTTGACCGGGGTACGGCTGAAGGACAGGCCGGATACTTCACCATTGAAGTCACTGCGCTTACGCATGCTGGTGCGGATCTGGAAGCCGTTCTTCTCATAGAAGAAGGTGGCGTTGTAGATCTGGCGGGACAGGCCCGGCACCTGGATATTGGTGCTGTCGTAAGTGACATTGTCGTTGGCGTCGATGCCGGATGGATAGGCAAAAGACACGGCGCTGGTGTTGTAGGTGGCGCTCAAGATGGCACCGAAGCCTTCCAGGTAGTCGCTCAGCAGTTCACCGGGCAGGGACAGGGTGAACTCGGCGCCTTTGATGTAACCGCCTTCGGTGTTCTCCCAACGGGTCACCACACCTTTGTACTGGTAGACATCGCCCGTGGTCAGGGGCGGTACATCGGAGAAGTCTTCGATGCTGGACACGTTGAACTGCCAGTTCTTCAGATCCTTATAGAAGATGGCGGCGCTGAAGTAACCCTGGCCGGCGAAGTAGTTTTCGTAGCTCAGATCATACTGGTTGGCGATATAGGGCTTGAGCTCCGGGTTGCCGCCACCGCCGCTCCAGGGGGAGTTGCTGATGGGGGCGTTAGCCACGTTCAGGGCCGGGTTGAAGCTGTAGCCGTAGCTGGCGTTCATGCGGTCCATGCGTGAGCGAGTCAGGGTACGGGCGGCACCGAAACGCACGAACTGCTGGTCGGCCACTTCAAAGCTCAGGTTCAGGCTGGGCAGGAACTCGTTGTAGCTGGTGCCGCGATCGATCTTGTCGATCTGGGTGGCGCCATCCACCACCGTCACCTGGTTGCCCAGGGAACGCTGGTTGGTGTGCACGTACTGGGCACCGACGTTACCTTTGACCGGCAGGCCCAGCAGGGTGCTGTCGATATTGGCCATCACAAAACCGGTGGTGACCTTCTCTTCCACTTCCCAGGAGTTACGGGCACGATCGGGCTCAGTAGCCCCCTGATCGAAGCCGTTATAGAAGCCGTCGTCATAGAGGCGCTTGGAGTCATAGCTCAGCATGTTGCCCATGCCGATAAAGTCCAGGCTGGTGGGTGCCAGCAGGTACTCGGCCGGCACCGGCAGCATGGCCGGGTAGGCTTTGAGGGTCAGGTAGGTGCCGTGATCTTCGCGGGTCTTGGTGCGTTCGGAATAATGGACGCCGAATTTGACGCTGCTGACGATGTCGTTGTCGGTAAAGCGCACGGCACTGAACTTGGCAGCCTTGATCTCGTCGTCTATTTCGGGGCGGTTGATAAAACCGTCTTGGCCGTCGCTGGGTACGGCGATACCGTTACCCCAGCTCAGGGGGCCGCCCAGCATGATAAGGCTGGGATCGCTGTAATCCAGGGTGGGGTCAAAGTGGGCACCCTCGGCGCCGCCGTTGAGGGTAAAGCCGATGTCGTCGGCCACACCGTTGTCGTTGCCACGGCCGGTACCGGAGTAGGACTCGAGGCTGAAGATGTCACGCTCTACCTTGGAATAGCTCAGGTCGCCGGCCAGTTGCCAGTTGTCACCCAGGTTGTATTCCAGGTTCAGGCCCAGGGAGTCCAGGTCGGCGTTGCGCTCGTCGTAGTCGTTGCGGATAACTACCCGCTGATCGTGGATGATGCCCTGGGTAACGAAGCCGTCTACCACTTGCAGGTTTTCGATGGTGCCCTGGCCATAGAAGGCAGGGATCTCGATGCCACGCAGCCGCTTCTCGTCTTTGAAGTCGATGTGCATGGCATCCAAAGTGGCGTGGAAGCGGTCGTTGGGGGCAAATTCCAGCACGCCCATGACGGTGTCACGCTTGAGTTCGCTGGAACGGACGTAGGGTTTGGCGCCCCCCAGTACCAGATTGCCGTCGTCGTCGTTGGCAAAGCCCCAGGAGTTCCAGCGGCGCTCGTTGTTGGGGGAGTCCATATGGGCGTAGGCCAGGGCCACACCTATGGTGTCGTCGGCAAACTGGTCGATGTAGGACACACTGGAGCGCCAGCCCTTGTCCTTGCCGTCCGGGTTGAGCTTGCCGATGTCGTTCTTTTCGCCGGTCAGGTTGGCAGAGAAACTGCGCTTGTCCTGCTTGAGGGGGCGAACGCTTTGCAGGTCGATGGTGCCGGCAATGCCCTGGCTGGTGAGGCTGGCATCGGGGGTCTTGTAGACCACCACCGCATTCATGATCTCGGACGGATAGAGATCCATCTCCACACCACGGCCGTCACCTATGGACACCTGCTCGCGGCCGTTAAAGGTCACGGTGCTGAAATCTTCGCTCAGGCCGCGTACCGAGATACCGCTGGCACGGCCATCAAGGCGCTGGGCGGCAAGGCCGGGGAGACGGGCAATGGACTCGGCGATACTGGAGTCGGGCAGCTTGCCGATGTCTTCGGCGGAGATCGCCTCGACGATAGAGGTATTGGTCTGCTTGATCGCCTGGGAACGCTGCAGACTGGCGCGAAAGCCTGTGACTTCAATCACTTCGACATCGTCGTTTTTGGCTTTGTCTGCGTCGGTCTGGTCGGCCGCCTTGGCCGCTTCCTGCGCCGCCAACACCTGCATCGGCAGGGCGGACATGGTCAGCCCTGCGGCCGCCAGCGCTACAGCTAGTACGTTCGGCTTGAATGTCGCCATCGTTTCCCCCATTGCCCCTCGGGCTTATCGTTAGTGTCTGCGCGGCCTTGATTTTTCGATTTACCTTAACGTCAACAGGCAGCCGCTACCCGAGCTGAATGCTACGCAATAGGTTGATCGCAGGACAACGCATTGCATACGTATTCAAAAGCCTTTGGTAATAATCTTTTAACCGGCGCACAGGCCAAAAATGACCTCAAAAGGAAGGTAACTGCCGGTTAAGCGCCTGATTTAATTAACGAGAAAGCAACAAAGTTGCCGCGCACGGCAAGCAAGGCCCCAAAGACGAAAAAACCGCCCCTTGGGGCGGTTTGGACAGTGACCTTAAGCTGCTCAGGCCTTGAGACCCAGCACGTCTTGCATGTCGTACAGGCCTGGGGCCCGGCCGTTCAGCCAGAGGGCGGCGCGCACGGCGCCGGTGGCGAAAGTCTCGCGGTTGTGGGCCTTGTGGGTCAGCTCGATACGCTCGCCGTCACCGGCAAAGAGCACTGTATGTTCGCCGATGATGTCGCCGGCCCGCACTGTGGCAAAGCCGATGGTCTGGCGGTCGCGCTCACCTGTGATGCCTTCGCGGCCGTACACGGCGCATTGGGCCAGATCCCGGCCCAGGGCTTGGGCGGCCGCTTCCCCCAGGGCCAGTGCGGTGCCGGAAGGAGCATCTTTCTTGTGGCGGTGATGGGCTTCGAGCACTTCGATATCGACGCTGTCTCCCAGCACCTTGCTGGCCAGGGACACCAGCCCCAGCAGCAGGTTGACCCCCACGCTCATATTGGGGGCAAAGACCACCGGCACCGACTTGGCCGCCTCGGCCAGGGCCGCCTTGTGCTGGGCGTCCAGGCCAGTGGTGCCCACCACTAGCGCCTGGCCGCGCTCGGCGCAGGCCTTGGCCACCAGGGCGGTGTTGTCCGGGGCGGTAAAGTCGATAACCACCTGGGTGTCGGGGTCCAGCTCTGGGCCCAGGGCCAGGCCCAGGGGGTCTATACCGGCCAGGGTGCCGGCGTCGATGCCGACAAAAGCGTTACCGGGACGGACCTGGGCCGTCACCAGCCGGGCCTTGTCTTGCTGGGCCACGGCGCGGATCAGGGCCTTGCCCATGCGGCCATTGGCGCCCAGTATGGCGATGCGTGTCATGCTTGGTCCTCGTCCAGTTCAGAGGGCAACACTCTAACCGCTTTTCCTTCCCGTTTCAGCGCTTCGTTAAGCTCCCGGGTGACATGCTCGGGAGACAGGGTGCGCCTTGCCAGCCAGGCGTACATCACCGGGGTGACCAGCAGGGTAAAGAAGGTGGCTACCACTATGCCAAAGAGCACCACCACCCCTATCACATAGCGAGTTTCGGCGCCGGCGCCATTGGCCAGCACCAGGGGCACGGCGCCGGCGGCGGTGGTGATACCTGTCATCAAGATCGGCCGCAAGCGCTGGGCCGAGGCGTTGAGCAGGGCCTCGATAAATTCCTGTCCCTCGTCCCTCAGCTGGTTGGCGAACTCGACGATAAGGATGCCATTCTTGGCCGCAAGGCCAATGAGCATGATGATGCCGATTTGGCTGTAGATATTGAGGGTCTGACCGGTGAGGTAGAGCCCCACCAGGGCCCCCACCATGGCCAGGGGCACCGCCAGCATGATCACGAAGGGGTGCACGTAGCTTTCAAACTGGGCCGCCAGCACCAGGAATACCACCCCCAGGGCCAGGGCGAAGATGAAGTACACCGAGCTGCCGGAGTTCTTGTAGTCCAGCGACGGGCCCTTGTAGCTGACGGTGGCCTCGGCCGGCAACAGCCGCGCCGCCAGGTCATCCAGGTAGTTGAGGGCTTCACCCAGGCTGTAGCCGTCGGCCAGGTTCGCCTCCAGGGTGATGGCCCTCATCCTGTTGTAGCGGTTGAGGCCGGAGGCGTCCGCCACCTCCTGTACCTTGAGCACCGACGACAAAGGCACCAGATCGCCGCTCTTGTCAGAGCGCACATAGATGCCGCCAATGGCCTGGGGCGAGCGCTGCTTGTCCCTTTCCCCTTCGAGGATAACGTCGTACTCCTCACCGGCCTTGACGTAAGTGGTCACCACCTTGGAACCCAGCATGGTTTCAAGGGTGCGGCCTATGGCGCTCATGGTGATACCAAGGTCGTTGGCCCGGCCGGTGTCGACGGTGATCTTCAACTGCGGCTTGGTTTCCTTGTAGTCGTCGTCGACGCCGGTCAGCCCCGGGTTCTTGGCCACTTCGGCCTTGAGGATGTCACGCCATTCTCGCAGGCTGTCGTAGTCGGGGCCCCCCAGCACGAACTGCACCGGCTTGGATGTACCCCGGCCGAAGGCACTGCGCACTATGGTAAAGGCCCGCACCCCGGCCAAATCGCCGATACGGCCGCGCACGTCGTCCATGATCTCGAAGATGGAGCGGCGCTGTGACCAGTCCTTGAGGGAGAGGATCATCATGCCGCTGTTGTAGGCACGGACCCCGCCCCAGCCACGGGGGGCCAGGGTGATCATGCGGTTGATCTCACCCCCATCCCCGGTCATGGGCATCAGGCGTTTTTCTATCTCGTCCATGTACTTTTCCATGTAGGAGTAGGACGCCCCTTCTGGGCCGTTGATCATGATGAAAAACGAGCCCCTGTCCTCGGTGGGGGTAAATTCCCCCGGCACCTTTTCAAAGAGCCAACCGGCCCCGAACAGGCTGGCCACCACCAGCGCCACCACCCACACCGGGTGCTTGATAAGGCGGGCCAGCAAACGCCGGTAGCTGGCCGCCAGCCGCCCCAGCAGCCTATCCACCAGGGCCGACAAGCCCGTATGGCCTTCATGGTGCTTGAGCAGCTTGGAGCACATCATGGGGGACAGGGTCAGGGCCACCAGGGCCGAGAACACCACAGCCGAGGCCATGGCCACCGAGAACTCGGTAAAAAGCTTGCCAAGGTCGCCGTCCAGGAAGGTGATGGGCAGGAACACCGCCACCAGCACCGCCGTGGTGGCGATGACCGCAAAGGACACCTGGCGGGCGCCAAGGAAAGAGGCCACCAGGGGCGACTCGCCCTCTTCGATACGCCTGTGGACGTTCTCCAGCATGACGATGGCGTCATCCACCACCATGCCGATAGCCAGGATAAGTGCCAGCAGGGTCAACAGGTTGATGGTGTAACCCAGGGCATAGAGCACTATGGTGGCCCCCATCAGGGACACAGGCAGCGCCAGGGCCGGAATCAGCATGGCCCGCACCGACCCCAGGAACAGGTAGATCACCACCACCACCAGCACCATGGCGATAAAGAGGGTCTCGTACACTTCCTGGACCGAGCGTTCGATGAAAATGGACGAGTCATAGCCCACCAGCAGGTCCATGCCGGCCGGCAGAGTATGAGCCAACTCCGCCACCAGCTGGTGGGAGGCCCTGGCCACTTCCAGGGTATTGGCGGTGGAGGTCTTGGCGATGCCCAGGCCCACCATGTTCTCGCCGTTGCCCCGGAACATCTTGCGGGTCTCGTCGGTGCTTTCTTCCACCCGGGCCACGTCCGCCAGCTTGACCAGGTAGCCGTCGCCGCCCCGGCCTATGACCAGGTTGGCAAAGTCTTCCTGCTTTTCGTATTGCCGTTGCAGCCGCACCGTGAACTGGCGGTCCAGGGCTTCCAGATCGCCGGCCGGCAGCTCGACGTTTTGGGAGCGCAGGGCGTCTTCCACGTCGGTGACGGTCAGGCCACGGGCGGCCAGGGCCTGGCGGTCCAGCCAGATGCGCATGGCGGTGCGCTGTTCGCCGCCTATGCGGACCCTGGCCACCCCGTTCAGTACCGAGAACTTGTCCACCAGGTAGCGGTCAGCGTAGTCGGACAGCTCCCGTACCGTCATGCGGTCCGACACCAGGTTCAGCCACATGATGGTTTCGTCGTCGGAGCCGGCCTTGGACACCTCCGGCGGATCGGCCTCTTCCGGCAGGTTGTTGAGGGCGCCGGAGATCTTGTCGCGCACGTCGTTGGTGGCGGCATCGATGTTGCGGCTGATGTCGAATTCTATGGTGATGCTGGAGCTGCCGTCCTGGCTGCTGGAGGTGATGTTGCGAATACCCTCGATGCCCGACACCCGGTCTTCGAGGATCTGGGTGATACGGGACTCCACCACCGCCGCCGAGGCGCCCCGGTAGCTGGTTTGAATGTTGACCAAGGGCGGATCGATGCTGGGGTATTCGCGCAGCGGCAGTTTGCCGAAGGCCACCAGGCCGAAGATGATGATAAGGAGCGACAGCACCGACGCCACCACCGGGCGCCGCACCGACATGTCGGTGAGGATCATGCCTTGCCCCCCGGAATGTCTTCTTCCTTGACCTCGACTGTGGCGCCGTCACGGACCTTGAGCAAGCCACGGGTAATGACCTGCTCCCCGGCCGCCAGCCCATCCACCACTTCCACTATGCCCGGCAGCCGCAGCCCCAGGGTAATGGGACGCTGCTCCACCTTGAGATCGCTGCCCACCACAAACACATAGTGCTGGCTTTTAACCTGGAACACCGAGGCAGCGGCGACTGCCAGGGCCTCGCGAGCTTCTTTGACCAGCCGCACCCTCAGCAGCATTCCGGGGCGCAGCAGCCCTTCCTTATTTTCCAGCTCGGCCCGCACCGTGGCGCTGCGGGACACCGGGTCGATGCGGGTGTCGATACTGGCTACATTGCCCTGGAAACGCTTGGACGGCACCGCCTCCGAGGTGGCGTAGATGTCCTTGCCCGGCACCAGTATCGGCAGGAACCGCTCCGGTACCGTGAAGTCGAGCTTGATGGGGCTGACATCATCGAGGGTGGTGATGGGGGTGCCCGGGCTTACCAAAGCGCCGGTACTGACCTGGCGAAAACCCAGCACACCGTCGAAGGGTGCGCGGATAAAACGGTCGTTGAGCTGGGCCTGAGCCTTGGCCACATTGGCCTTGGCGATATCGATGGCGCTTTGCAGCCGGTCCAGCTCTGAGGCGGCTATGGTCTTGGATTTGACCAAGTCGGCAATACGGCGGTATTCCCGCTCCTGCTCTTTGAGATCCACCCCGGCAGCGTCCAAGGCGGCCTGCTCTTCCTGGTGCTGCAAGGTCACCAGCAGCTCCCCTGCCCTGACCTGCTGGTTATCACGAAAATGCACCCGGGCTATGGTGTCGCTGACGCTGGCGGTCACGATCACCGACTCGAAGGCTTCAGTAGTGCCCAAAGCTTCGATTTCATCGGAGATCCGCTGCATTTTGGCTGGACTGGTGGTAACCCGCACCACAGTCGCCTGTGCCTGGCTCTGGACGCGCCCCTGGCTTTGCTGCCACCAATAGGTGCCAGCCGCTCCAATGGCCACCAGGGCCGCCAATATGGCCAGTTTTTTCATGGTTTCATTTCCTGATATCGCTATAAGGCTAATAATCGCATCAACTGTGAACGCCTTGTTACGGGATCGGACATGCCGATAAAGAGCTGCGATAAGTCGAAGGCCGCTGCCGGGCCCCGGCTTTTATCCATGCCCACGTCTGGACGTCTAGACGTTGACAGCGCCCTGAAGCTGGCGTAAATTTGCGCGCCCTTGGCCCTCCGGGCCCCTCGGTGTCGATACAACAGGTGCTTGCATGACCAAACCCCATCCCTCTCCCTGGCCGCTGTTGCCGCTGCTCACTTTCCTGGCACTGTTCCTGGGAGTAGGCACCTACCTGAGCCTGACCGGCGTCGACTACGCCTTCTATAAGCTCAAGGCCCCGGTGGCAGTGCTGCCGGCACTGATCGTCGCCGTGCTGATCGCCAAAGACAGCCTCAACAGAACGGTAGAACAGTTCCTACAAGGCTGTGGCCATTCCAATATCATGGCCATGTGCATCATCTACCTGCTGGCTGGCGCCTTCGGGGTGGTAGCCAAAGCCACCGGCGGCGTTGATGCCACCGTCGCCCTCGGCCTGGACCTGGTGCCCAGTTCCCTGCTGCTGCCGGGCCTGTTCGTCATCGCTGCCTTTATCGCCACCGCCATGGGCACCTCCATGGGCACCATAGCGGCCCTGGGGCCTGTGGCCCTTGGCCTGGCCCAGCAGGGGGAGCTGTCCCTTGGCCTGACCGCCGGCGCCCTGTTGTCCGGTGCCATCTTCGGCGACAACCTGTCTATCATCTCCGACACCACCATCGCCGCCACCCGCACCCAGGGTTGCGACATGAAAGACAAGTTCCGCGCCAACTTCCGCCTGGCCCTGCCCGCCGCCCTGCTGACCCTGCTGTGGCTGGCCCTGGCCAGCAACGGTAATGCCCCGGTACAGGGCGACGATTACAACCTGCTGGCGGTAGTGCCCTATGTGGCCATACTGGTGCTGGCCATCATGGGCCTGAACGTCTTTGCGGTATTGATCCTCGGCATAGTGCTAGCCGGCCTGGTGGGCTTCTACCAGGGGAACTACCCCCTGGACAAATACGCCAACGACATTTACAACGGTTTCACCGGCATGCAGGAAATCTTTATCCTGTCCCTGCTGATGGGAGGCCTGGCCTACCTGATGGAAAAACAAGGTGGCCTGGCCTGGCTGGCCCAGAAGCTGGGCCGGGGCGGCAGCCGCCGCAGCGGCGAGCTGGCCATCGCCAGCCTGGTGTTCAGTACCAACTTCTGTACTGCCAACAACACCATCTCCATCATCGTCAACGGCCAGTTGGCCAAAGACATCGCCGAACAGAGCGGCATCAGCCCGGTGCGCAGCGCCAGCCTCTTGGACATCTTCGCCTGCATCAACCAAGCCCTGATTCCCTGGGGCGCCCAGGCGCTGCTGCTGGGCGCCACCTTCAGCCTGTCCCCCATAGAGGTGGTCAGCCATTCCGGCTACGTGCTGCTGCTGGCCGCCATCACCCTGGCCACCCTCTTTGTGGCACCGGTGCGAAAGTGGCTGGTTAAGCACTAAATGCAGCCATAAAAAAGCCCCTCGCCAGAGGGGCTTTTTTATAACGGCAGTCTATTTACCAGGCTCGCCACACTGCGACAGCCTCATTGACCGATAGAGGCATGGTTTACCGTAAACCTTGGAGGCGTTTTCATAAAAAGCAGATGAAGTTCCTGGCCTGAATCGGTGGTGACCTCTTGTTGGGCACTGTATTGGAAGGGAAAACTGTCTGCCTGTACTGTCGACTGCAAGTACCCTTCCAACGCGTCCTTGGACCCAAAGTTGATGCTGGCCAGGCAGAACTGGCCATTGCAGGCGGCATCGGCAAAGTAAATACCGCCATGCTGGCCCAAGGCATCGTTAAAGCGTTGGTAAAGGTCCTGCTCCAGTGCCATGGCGTCTTCACTCTTCTGAGTATTGTCTCTGAGCGCCTGCACTTTGTCGTTAAAGGTATCGCTCCCCACCAGTGCCGATACCCGTTCCATATCGACGGTGTCGCCTTTGTAAATGGCCTTCTCATCGCCCCAAGCATCTTCTGCCTCAGCCAAGCCAGCCCCTGTCTTGTCGGCATCGGCCTCGGGCGCACTGCCTCTATCTTTGTCCCCCCATGCTGCATCATCTGTCGTTGGCACCGAGGGGGATGGCCCTGCCGATGTTGTCTCTTCCCGTGACCTATCACTGCCTTTGCTTGGATCAGCAGAAAAGCCCCCTGAAAATATCATCACGGCACCTATCACCAACGCCAAGATCAGAACCAGCACACCAGATTTCATCCTTGCCTCTCCTTCCCTGGGCTGCTTTACCGCCCTGATTTAAAAACCGGTAGATGCACAGAGCCATCAGCACCACTTTGCTGCGACATTGCATCATGACAGGAAATCGACAGATGAATATCCTATTGTTTTAAAAGCCTAATTACTGCATTCCCTGTCAAAGATCAAACTACTGGCCGCGCCCGGTAACGTCAATTGATTGCTGAGGCTGTCTTTACAGCAAGCAGGCATTTCAAAGGCCGGGGAAAAGCAAGCCATGCTTCAAAGTTGACTGGATCTAAGGCGGAAATAAAGCCCTTTATCCATAAAACTTCCTAAAGAATGAGGGGATTAACCTTCTGAATAAATTTAGTTTTTTTGGTAATCATCGAAAAGTTTCATATCTAAAACGCCCGGCCCTGGGGTTTTCCTACACTCCCTGTCGCTATACCAAAGAGCAATCGTAGAGCAAAGGTTGCCAAGCCAACTGAGAGTG
This sequence comes from Gallaecimonas xiamenensis 3-C-1, assembly GCF_000299915.1. Taxonomy (NCBI): domain Bacteria; kingdom Pseudomonadati; phylum Pseudomonadota; class Gammaproteobacteria; order Enterobacterales; family Gallaecimonadaceae; genus Gallaecimonas; species Gallaecimonas xiamenensis. Next base: position 75,779 of record NZ_AMRI01000011.1, on the reverse strand, counting down.
AGGACAACACCATGCCAAGAACCATAACGATCTTTGCCCTGGCCGGCTGCAGCCTGGCCATGGCGCAGGCCCACGGCGCCCTGGAGGGTTATGCCAGCCTCAACGGCGGCACCACAGGCGGCCAGGGTGGCCAGGTGGTCTATGCCAGCACCGGCACCGAAATTAACCAGGCCATGTGCAGCCGCCCGGCCGACGACACCCCCCTGATCATTTACGTGACCGGTACCATCAACCACGGCAATACCAGCAAGGTGTCCGGCAGCTGCGACACCACCGACAGCGAGATTCAATTCAAGAGGGTCAGCAACCTGTCGCTGATCGGCACCGGCCAGGGCGCCCTCTTTGATCAAATTGGCATCCACCTGCGGGAAGCCTCCAATATCATCATCCGCAACATCCATGTGCGTAACGTCAAAAAATCCGGCTCCCCCCTGTCCAACGGCGGCGACGCCATCGGTATGGAAAGCGACGTGTCCAATGTCTGGATAGACCACAACGAGCTGGAGGCCTCGGGGGGCGAGAGTGACGGCTACGACGCCCTTATCGACATGAAGGCCACCACCCGCTATGTGACGGTATCCTACAATTACCTGCACCATTCCGGCCGAGGCGGCCTGATCGGCTCCAGCGACTCCGATACCGACAACGGCTTCGTCACCTTCCACCACAACCGCTATGAAGACATCGACTCGCGGCTGCCGCTGCTGCGCCACGGTACAGTCCATGCCTACAACAACTACTACAACGGCATCAGCAAGTCGGGCATGAACCCCCGTATCGGCGGCCAGATAAAAGCCGAGAACAACGTCTTTGAAAACGCCCAGAATCCCATCGGCACCTTCTACACCGACGACATGGGCTTTTGGGATCTGAGCGGCAACATCTTCACCAACGTCACCTGGCTGGACAACGACACCAATCACCCGGCCGGCCCCAGCCTGGTATCCACCGCCAGCATCGATATCCCTTATAGCTACCAGCTGGACGACAGTGACTGCGTCAAGGACCTGGTGCTGGCCACAGCCGGGGTCAACACCGGCCTTGGCGAATCGGACGGTGCCTGCGGCAGCCAACCGGGGGACGGCGACAATGGCGGCGATCCGGGTGACGGGGGCGATAACGGCGGCGACGATGGCAGCGGTGGCGATCCGGGCAGCAACCTGTCCCTGGGGGCCGGCTCGGACGGCTCCAGCAAGGGCAGCGGCAGCTATGGGGACGTGCGCGACGGCGATCTGGCCAGCTACTGGTCCCCTTCCGGTACCAGCGGCCGCATTTCCATCAAATGGAGCAGCGCCACCAGTGTCGGCAAGGTGATCATCAAAGAGGCCGCCGGTTTCGAAGGGCGCATCCAAGGCTGGACCCTGGTCAACAACGATACCGGCGCCGTGCTGGCCAGCGGCAACGGGGCCGGCAGCATCAGCTTTGCCCCGGTCAGCCTGCAAAAAATCAACTTCAATATCCAAAGCGCCAGCGCCACTCCGGCCGTGGCCGAGTTTGAAACCTACGCTCACTGACCCTTGGCTCCCCTGCCCGGCGGGGGAGCTATTTCTTCCCCAGCGGCTTGGGGGGCGCTATGTTGTAGTGGTCAAAAACCACACAAGGATGCCCCATGAAAGCCCTGCTTCCCCTGTTGCTGCTGGTGGGCCTGGCCCTGCCGGCCCAGGCCAAGGTCACCGAAAAAACCATCGAGTTGCCCAATCACCTGGGCACAGCCCTGCTCTACCAGGACGACAGCCAAAGCGCCAAGGGCCCGGGGGTGATCGTGGTCCACGAATGGTGGGGCCTTAACGATTACGCCAAACACAGGGCGCAGATGCTGGCCGAAGCCGGCTATCCGGCGGTGGCGGTGGACATGTACGGCACCGGCCAGGTAGCCGAGCACCCGGACAACGCCAAGGCCTTTATGCAGGCCGCCCTCAAGGAACCCGATAAACTCAATGCCCGTTTCGAGGCGGCCTGGGACATACTGCGGGGCCTGTCCTTGGTGGATAAGGACAGGGTGTACGCCATCGGCTATTGCTTTGGCGGCGCCGTGGTGTTGAACCAGGCCAGGCTGGGCAAACCCCTGGCCGGGGTGGCCAGCTTCCACGGCAGCCTGGGCAGCAGCATCAAGGCCGAGCCAGGCACTCTCAAGGCCAGACTGTTGGTGGCCACTGGGGGCAGTGACCCCTTCGTGCCGGCCGAACAGGCCACGGCCTTTGTCAGCGAAATGCTGGCCGCCGGTGCCGATTTGGACTTTCGGGTCTACCCCGGAGCCGTGCACAGCTTCACGGTGCCGGACGCCGATGGCAAAGGTGAGAAATTCAAGATGCCCTTCGCCTACGACGAGCGCGCCGACAAAGACAGCTGGGCGGCTTTGCTTAGGATGCTAAAGGGGCAGTAAAAAACCACCTTCTTAGATGGTGACTTTGAGAGAAGGCCCCCTAGAAGGGGGCTTTCGTGCCAGCAAGATCTCCTCACTGACTAAGCTCCCCTTGTTTAACGATTTTTCTCACCTCACGTGCTAACTCTCTCGCTGAACAGCATCAGCCAATGCAAAAAAGCATCACGGCAATCACCTGCTTAGCACTCGAATACCAGCATCTTTTGATAATGGGCTCTCTACGGGCATAGCCCCTACTTGACGATCACCATCGCCAGAGGAGGTGGTTTAACGCTGAAAATAAAAAAGCGCCCTTAGGGGCGCCTTTTTTAGGCCTTACAGTTGGGATGAACGGCCGCCTTTTGATAAAGGGGCATCACCGCCGGCACCTGGTTGGACAGGTCCTTGATACGGGAACCGGGGCTGGGGTGGGTAGAGAGCAGTTCAGGGGGGGTCTCCCCGGCTTTTTGCTCCATGTTCTGCCACAACACCACCGCCTGGTTGGGATCGAAGCCGGCTTCGGCCATCAGCTTCAAGCCTATGGCGTCGGCTTCTGACTCGTGTTTACGGGAATAGGGCAGCAGCACCCCCACGGTGGCACCGACGCCAAGGGCCGCCATGTAAAGGCCCTTGTTATCCACATCCGACATGCCAAGGGCTACCGCCGCCAACACCGAAACACCGGAATAGATCTGGTTCTGGCTGAGACGTTCGTTGGAATGGTGGGCCAGCACGTGCCCCACTTCGTGGCCGATAACGGCGGCCAACTGGTCCGGGCTGGTAGCAACCTTGAGCAGCCCGGTGTATACGCCAATCTTCTTGCCGGGCAAGGCAAAGGCGTTGACCTGTTCGGAGTCGAAGACCACCACTTCCCAGTCACCTTGCTGTTCGCTGGGCAACACCCGGGTAATGGCCCCGGCCACACATTGCACGTACTTGTTGGTACGGGGGTCTTTATCTATCTTCTCTTGTTCCTTGAGCTCTTCGAAAGATTGGGCACCCATCTGCGCCACCTGGCCTTCGTTATTGAGCAGCAGCTGGCTGCGGCCGGTGGGGCTCTGGGTGCAGGCGCTTAGGCCGGCCAGCAGGGCCAGGCCGAGCAATGTCTTCTTCACGGGCAGTCCTCCTCGACTTTTCCCTATTGTTTCCTTTGCCCGCCGGCGGTTCAAGGGGGCTTGTCAGTCCGCATACCCCAGCTGCTGGCGATAACGGGCCAGATGACTCCGGTCATTGGCCTCCAGATCCCGGGCCAGCTTGCCCACCAAGGCGGCGTAATTGCGTTGCCCGCCGGCCAGATCCTTCCTATCGAGCAGGCTTTTTCGCAACAGGTAAAGATGATCGGCAGCGCTGTAGGCGTGGGCCTTGTCCCTGGGTTCGGGGTCGGCTCCCAGTTCGAAAAGGCGAATGAGGTTTTCCAGTTTCCCCCATTCTGCGGCCACCATCAGCGCCGTGCGGCCATCTTGGTCTTGCGTGTTGAGCTTGGCGCCGCGCTCGACCATGGCCTTTATCAGGTACTGGTTGTCGTCAAAGGCGGCCACGGCATGGAGGGGCGTTACCCCGGCATTATCTTGGGCATTGATATCGGCCCCTTTGGCCAGCAACCGATCCAGCAGCTCCAGGTCGTCGTGGGCCAATTTAAAGAGTGGGGTCTCGCCGTCGGCGTTGCGCAAGTCCACCGGTGCCCCCCTGTCCAGCAGAGCCAGCAACCAGGGCTGGCGCTTGGGCAGAAAGACCGCCTGGTGCAGCAGGGTCTGGTTTTTTTCAGGCCCCACAGGGGTGGCGATATCGGCGCCCTGGTCCACCAGGGCCAGACCCTTCTGCAGGTTGTTAAGGGCAAAGGCCAGCACCAGTTGCTTGCCCAGCTCCGCCGAGCGCTCGGCGCTGACCTCTTCCTTGCTGAGCACCACAGGGGTATGGGCCAACGCCTGACCACACAGCAATATCAACAGGGCGAATAACGGGGCATGCATGGCCGCCTCCTTGGCAAGAATGTTGCGCAAATTATGGCGTAAATTACCGCCACAAGCTGCTGAAAGTACCTGGCATTTTGGCCCTGTGCTAAGCTGGCTCCCCCGTCTTTAGTGGAGTACCCCATGTCCCAGGCTGCCCCTTTTACCCTGCGCCCCATGAAAGCCAGCGACAATGCCGCCGTGGCCGAAGTGATCCGGGCGGTGTCCGCCGAGTATGGTCTTACCGCCGACAAGGGCTACGGGGTCTCAGACCCGCACCTGGACAACCTCTTTGACTACTACCTGGACCTGGGCGGGCGCTACTGGGTGGTAGAGGTGGCAGGCCAGGTGTTGGGTGGTGGCGGTATGGCACCGCTCAGTGGTGCCTCTGACACCGTCTGCGAGCTGCAAAAAATGTACTTCCTCCCTGCCCTGCGTGGCCTTGGCGCCGGCCGGGCCTTGGCGGAGCTGGCCATGGAGGAGGCCAGAAACAGCGGCTATAAGCTGTGCTACCTGGAAACCACTGCCGCCCTTGAAGGCGCCCTGGCCCTGTACCTGAAGCTGGGGTTCAAACAGCTCACCCAGCCCCTGGGGGACACCGGCCACGGCGATTGCGAGATCTGCATGGCCAAGACGCTTTAAATAAAAAAGCCGCCCATTGGGCGGCTTTTTTGATAGCAATACAGCTTAGCTGGACAGGTCGTCAAAGAAGCGTTTAACGCCGTCAAAGAAGCCTTCGGCCTTGGGCTTGTGGCGCTTGGCTGAGTCGCCGGTCAGGCTCTTTTCCAGCTGCTCGAGCAGCTCGCGCTGTTCGCTGGTGAGGTTGACCGGGGTTTCCACCACCGCCTTGACCATCAGGTCGCCCTGCACGCCGCTGCGTACCGACTTAACCCCTTTGCCCCGCAGGCGGAACATGCGGCCAGTCTGGGTGCCTTCCGCCACCTTGAGCTTGACCCGGCCGTCCAGGGTCGGCACTTCAATCTCACCGCCAAGGGCCGCCACCGAGAAGCTGATGGGCACTTCGCAGTACAGGTTGTTGCCGTCACGCACGAAGATGGGGTGGTCCTTGACGTGCACTTGCACGTAGAGATCCCCCGCCGGCGCGCCAAACTGACCCGCTTCCCCTTCGCCGGACAGGCGAATGCGGTCGCCGGTGTCGACCCCGGCCGGGATCTTCACTGACAGGGTCTTGGTCTTTTGCACCCGGCCCTGGCCATGGCAGCTGTCGCAAGGATCGCTAATGACCTTGCCGGAACCGCTACAGGTAGGACAGGTCTGCTGCACGGCGAAAAAGCCCTGGCGCATCTGCACTTGGCCCATACCTTGGCAGGTATGGCAGGTCTTGGCGCTGGTACCGGGCTTGGCGCCGGAGCCGTCGCACTTCTCGCACGGGGCGTAGGTGGGCACCTTGATCTCTTTGGAGACCCCCTTGACCGCTTCTTCGAGGCTCAGCTCCATGTTGTAACGGAGATCGGCGCCACGGGTCTGGCGGGCACCGCCGCCACGACGGCCGCCGCCAAAGATGTCGCCGAACACGTCACCGAAGATATCGGCAAAGTCGGCACCACCGGCGCCACCGCCAAAGCCGCCGCCACCCATATTGGGGTCGACCCCGGCATGGCCGTAACGGTCGTAGGCGGCGCGCTTGTCGCTGTCGGTCAGGATCTCGTAGGCTTCTTTAACCTCTTTGAAATTGGCCTCGGCTTCGGCGTCACCTGGGTTGCGGTCCGGGTGGTATTTCATGGCGAGCTTTTTATAGGCTCGCTTGATGTCTTTCTCTTCGGCGCTGCGCTCGACGCCCAGCACTTCGTAGTAATCACGCTTCGACATAGTTTCTGGTCCGCGTTAAACGACTGACGGGCGCCGAGGCGCCCGTACCGGTAAGGCCTGGCCTTACTTGTCGTCTTTGACTTCCTCGAACTCGGCGTCGACCACGTCGTCACCGCCCTTGTTGCCGCTGGCTTGGCCGCCTTGGGCCTGCTCCTGCTGCATCTTTTGCTGCAGGATTTCCATCAGCTTGCCGGACGCTTCGATAAGGGCCTGTTGCTTGGCCTCGATCTCGGCTTTGTCGGTGCCTTTGATGGCGGTTTCCAGCTCAGCCAGGGCAGACTCGATCTTGGCCTTGTCTTCTTCACCCACTTGGTCGCCGGCTTCTTCCAGCTGCTTGCGGGTGCCGTGTACCAAGGCGTCGGCCTGGTTACGGGTGGAGACCAGCTCTTCGAACTTCTTGTCGTCCTCGGCGTGGGCTTCGGCGTCACGCACCATTTTTTCCACTTCGTCGTCAGACAGACCGGAAGAGGCCTTGATGGTGATCTTCTGCTCTTTGCCTGTGGTCTTGTCCTTGGCGGACACGTGCAGGATACCGTCGGCGTCGATATCGAAGGTCACTTCGATCTGCGGCATGCCGCGCGGGGCAGCCTGGATGCCGTCCAGGTTGAACTGGCCCAGGGACTTGTTGTCGTTGGAGCGCTTGCGCTCACCTTGGAGCACATGGATGGTCACCGCAGACTGGTTGTCTTCGGCGGTTGAGAACACCTGGCTGTGCTTGGTGGGGATGGTGGTGTTCTTCTCGATGAGCTTGGTCATCACACCGCCCATGGTCTCGATACCCAGAGACAGGGGGGTCACGTCCAGCAGCAGTACGTCTTTGACGTCACCGGCCAGCACGCCGCCCTGAACAGCGGCACCGGCGGCCACCGCTTCGTCAGGGTTAACGTCTTTACGGGGCTCTTTGCCGAAGAACTCGGTTACCGCCTGCTGCACTTTGGGCATGCGGGTCTGGCCGCCGACCAGGATAACCTCGTCGATGTCGGATACGGACAGGTCAGCGTCGCTCAGGGCCACTTTCAGGGGCTCGAGGGTGCGGTTGATGAAGTCTTCCACCAAAGATTCCAGCTTGGTGCGGGTCACTTTGATGTTCATGTGCTTGGGACCGGTGGCGTCTGCAGTGATGTACGGCAGGTTGACGTCGGTCTGCTGGGCGGAAGACAGCTCAATCTTGGCTTTCTCGGCCGCTTCTTTCAGGCGTTGCAGGGCCAGTTGGTCCTTGGTCAGGTCAACCCCTTGCTCTTTCTTGAATTCTTCAACCAGGTAGTTGATCAGACGGTTGTCGAAGTCTTCGCCGCCCAGGTGGGTGTCACCGTTGGTGGCCAGTACTTCGAAGGTGTGCTCGCCGTCCAGCTCGTCGATCTCGATGATGGAGATATCGAAGGTACCGCCGCCCAGGTCGTATACGGCGATGCGCTGGTTGCCTTTTTTCTTGTCAAGGCCGTAAGCCAAGGCCGCCGCAGTGGGCTCGTTGATGATGCGCTTGACTTCCAGGCCGGCGATTTTACCGGCGTCCTTGGTGGCCTGGCGCTGGGAATCGTTGAAGTAGGCCGGAACGGTGATAACCGCTTCGGTGACCGGCTCGCCGAGGTAGTCTTCGGCGGCTTTCTTCATTTTTTTCAGGACTTCGGCAGAGATCTGCGGCGGGGCCATCTTTTGGCCTTTAACCTCGACCCAGGCGTCGCCGTTGTCGGCCTTGACGATGCCAAAAGGCATGATTTTCACGTCACGCTGCACTTCTTCGTCGGTGAAGCGGCGGCCAATCAGACGCTTGATGGCGAACAGGGTGTTGGTGGGGTTGGTCACCGCCTGACGCTTGGCGGATTGGCCTACCAGGGTCTCGCCATCGTCGGTGTAGGCGATAACAGAAGGGGTAGTACGGGCACCTTCGGCGTTCTCAATGACGCGTGCCTTGTCGCCATCCATGATGGCCACACAGGAGTTGGTGGTGCCGAGGTCAATACCGATAATTTTGCCCATATCAGTCTCCACTAAACTGCTTGAATGTTGATGGTTGATAACGTGGGGGCCTTGCGCTTGATTTCAAGTCCGTTATCAACAAATTGCCTTTGACCCTTATGTGGGGAGGGACAAATCCCTTTTCAAGGGCCAAACATGAAAAAACCCGGCATTGGCCGGGTTTTTCAGCAAAAGCCGATTAACCGGCGGTGCTGACCACCACCATGGCCGGGCGCAGCAGGCGGCCGTTCAGGCTGTAGCCCTTCTGCACCACCACCAGCACGGTGTTGGCGGGGTGTTCTGCCGAAGGCTGCATGGCCATGGCCTGGTGCAGTTCGGGGTTGAACGGCTGACCAGCCGGGTCCACCACTTCCAGGCCGTACTTGTTGGTGGCGGAATGGAAAGACTTGAGGGTCAGCTCTATGCCTTCAAGCATGGGTTTGAGGGCTTCATTGTCGACGTCACCCAGTTCCAGGGCCCGCTCCAGGGAGTCGGCCACCGGCAGCAGATCGCCGGCGAATTTTTCCAGGGCGAACTTGTGGGCCTTTTCCACGTCCTGGGCGGCGCGGCGGCGGATGTTGTCCACTTCCGCCTTGGCCCGCAGCACGGCTTCACGCTGTTCAGTCAGCTCGGCTTCCAGGCGGGCCACTTCACTGTGCAGCTCCACCTCGGGCAGATGTTCTTCAGCCTGGGCCTCGGCCGCTTGGGGCTGGCCCTCTTCCAATGGCTTGTCCGTTTCTTGGGTCATTGCCTGTCTCCTCAATACAACGTGCGGCTTATTATGGGGGCGATAACGCGGGTTTCAAGAGACAGCGCCTCGGTTATACTGCCCAAGACAGCCAACGGGGCGATTTGATGACGCAAGCATTTAAAACCATTGCACTTATCGGCAAGCCTAACCATAACGGCGCCAACCAGACGGTGATGGCCCTTTACGACTGGCTGGCGGCGCAAGGCTACAAGTTGCTGGTGGAAGAGCGCACCGCCCAAGGCCTGGCGCTGCCGCAAGAATGCCTTCGTGACCTGGCATCCTTGGGGGAAGAGGCGGAGCTGGCCATTGTGGTAGGGGGCGACGGCAATATGCTCGGCGCCGCCCGGGTGCTGGCCCGCTTCGATGTGGCGGTGATTGGCGTCAACCGGGGCAACCTGGGCTTTTTGACCGATCTGAGTCCAGAAGGCTTCGAAGGCCCCCTGTCGGAGGTGCTGGCCGGGCGTTTCCAAACCGAGTACCGCTTTTTGCTCGACGCCCAGATTTATCGCCACAAGCGGCTGGTGGCCTCCAATACCGCCGTCAACGAGATGGTGCTGCACCCGGACAAGATCGCCCACATGATCGAGTTCTCGGTGAGCATCGACGAGCAGTTCGTCTATACCCAACGCTCCGACGGCCTGATTGTGTCCACCCCAACCGGCTCCACCGCCTATTCCCTGTCCGGGGGCGGCCCCATCCTCCATCCCAAGATGGATGCCATAGTGCTGCTGCCCATGTTCCCCCACACCCTGTCCAGCAGGCCGATAGTGGTGGAAGGCAACAGCCTCATCACCCTGATGGTCACCTCCAACACCGACGATCTGCAGATCACCTGCGACAGCCAGGTGGTATTGGGGCTCAAACCCGGGGATGAAATCCGTATCCAGAAAAGCGCCTATCCCCTGCGCCTGGTGCACCCACCCAGCTATGACTACTACCAGGTACTGCGCAGCAAACTGGGTTGGAGTTCAAAACTTTATTAGTCGCCTCTTTACTGTATGAAAATCCAGCTTATACTGGATGCAATTACAGTAAGGAGGCATCATGCTGGTCCAGCTCACCGTCAGCAACTTTGCGATAGTTCGATTCCTGGAACTGGAATTCGCCCAGGGCCTGACCGCCATTACCGGCGAAACCGGCGCCGGCAAGTCCATCGCCATTGACGCCCTAGGGCTTTGCCTGGGTGAGCGCAGCGATGCCAGCATGGTCCGACCCGGTGCCGACAAGTGCGAAGTGGCTGCCCGTTTCAGCCTAGCCGCCTTGCCCAAAGCCCAGGCCTGGCTCAAAGACAATGAGCTGGAAGACGAAGGCCAATGCATACTGCGCCGCACCCTTTCCAGTGAAGGCCGCTCCCGTGGCTATATCAACGGCCAGCCGGTGCCCCTGTCCCAGCTCAAGCAGCTGGGGGAACTGCTGGTCAATGTCCATGGCCAACATGCCCACCATGCCCTGCTCAAAAGCGAACACCAGTTGACCCTGCTGGACCACTACGCCGGCCACAAAGGCCTGTTGGATGCGGTGCGGGACAGCTGGCGTAGCCATAAGGCCCTTCGCCAGGAATTGACCGAGCTGCAAGGCAGTGAAGCTCAGCGCGACGCCCGCCGCCAACTGCTGGAATACCAGGTTCAGGAGCTGGACCAATTCGCCCTGGAAGAGGGGGAATTTGCGCGTATCGAGGCCGAACACCATCGCCAGGCCAATGCCGCCAACCTGATCAGCGAGTCCGGCCAATGCCTGGCGCTATTGAGCGAAGACGAACAGCTGAATATCAGTGACATGCTGCGCCAGGTCACCGATCGCCTCAGCCGGCTGCAAGGGGATGATCCGGCCCTTGAACCCATAGTTGCCACCTTGTTTGACGCCGCCGCCCTGCTGGACGATGCCGGCCATGAACTGGGCCGTTACCAGCAGCGCCTGGAAATAGACCCCGAAGCCTTTGCCGAACTGGAAGAGCGCCTAAGCAGCGCCATCAACCTGGCCCGCAAACATAAAGTGGCCCCGGCCGAACTGCCGGCCCTGCACCAGCAACTGGCCGACGAACTAAATGGCCTGACCGACAGCGACGACCGTCTGGCCGCCCTGGAGCAGGAACTGGTCAAAGCCCAGCAGCACTACCTGGAGGCCGCCCGCCGCCTTAGCCAAAGTCGGGAGCGCCACGGCAAGGCCCTGGCCCAGGCCATGCAGAAGGTGATCCGCGAGCTGGCCCTGCCCCATGCCCGCTTCGATATAGAGGTAGCCTTCGACGAAGCCGCCCAGGGCGGCTCTGGCGGCCTGGATAAGGTGCAAATGCTGGTGTCCACCAACCCCGGCCAGCCCCTGGCGCCTATTGCCAAGGTGGCCTCAGGGGGCGAGCTGTCCCGTATCGGCTTGGCGCTGCAGGTACTGACCAGCGGTGAAAGTCAGATCCCCACCCTGATCTTCGACGAAGTGGACGTGGGCATCTCCGGCCCCACCGCCGCCGTGGTGGGCAAGCTGTTGCGCAGCCTGGGGGATCGTACCCAGGTCCTGTGCGTCACCCACCTGCCCCAGGTGGCAGGCCAGGGCCACCAGCAGATGCAGGTAGTGAAAAAGACCGCCAAGGACAGCACCGAGACCCAGATGCGGCCCCTGAACGCCGTTGAGCGTATAGACGAGTTGGCCAGGTTGCTGGGGGGCGATGTGATCACTGAAGCAACCCGGGCCAATGCCAGGGAACTTTTGGCCGGTTAAAGGCTCTGTTGCTGCATGTTGCCGGGCGAGGCTATCATGCCCCCGGAAGTTCAGAGATGGAAAACAGAATGAAAAAAGCCTTGCTGGCCCTGACCCTGGGCCTGAGTTTGAGTGGTTGTGGCCTGATTTACCGTATCGATGTGCCCCAGGGGAACTACCTGGAGCAGGATCAAATCGACAAGCTCCAGCCGGGCATGAGCCAGGAGCAGGTTGCCTATGTATTGGGTACGCCGCTGCTCAAAGACAGCTTCAATGACGGTACCTGGTACTACAAGTACGCCTATCGCCCCGGCAAGGGCACGCTTGTTGAGAAAGATTTGACCCTGACCTTCGACGGCCAAGGCAAGCTCAAGGCAGTGAAAGCCGACGACTTCGATCTGCCCGCAAGCCTGGGTGGCAAGAAGGCCCAGAAAGCCGATTAAGGCTCCTGGGAACGCAGGGGGTTGGGGCGGCCCCCTGTGGTTTTGTCTGCGCGCCCCGCTTCCTTGGCCTTTTCGGCCCGGCGCCGGCGGATATCCTTGGGATCGGCAGTCAAAGCGCGGTAGATCTCCACCCTGTCCCCTTCCCGCACCTTGTCGCTGCGCTTGCAGCTGCGGGACCAGATCCCCACGTCATACTGGCCAAGATCCAAGTCGGCAAAGCGCCCTTGGATACCGCTACGTTCAATCACGTCCTGCACCGTCGCCCCTTCCACCACCTTCAAGGCGATAAGGGCTTGGCGCTCGGGCAGCGCAAAAGCCACTTCCACACTCAGCAGTCGCTCCGTCACTGGTAAATCTCCCGGGCACGTTGGCAAAAGGCATTGACCATGGCGTGGGTCAGTTGTTGGAAGATACCGCCAAAGGCGATACCCACCAGGGTGGAGGAGAATTCGAACTCCATCTCCAGGCGCACCATACAACCCTGATCGCCGTGGGGCAGGAAAAGCCAGTCGCCACGAAGGAACTTGAATGGGCCGTTGACCAGCTCCATGCTGATCCTGTCTGGGGCAAATAGGCTGTTGCGGGTGGTAAAGGACTTACGCACCGGGCCTTTGGCCACATCCAGGGTGGCTGTCATGCTGGCCGGCCCCTGGCTCAGCACCCGGGAGGCCACACAGCCGGGCAGGAAGGCAGGGTAACTGGGAACGTCGTTGACCAGATCGAACATCGCCTGGGGCGAATAAGGCACATGGGCTTGGCGCTCTATACGCGGCATTGAAGTTCTGTTTTCAGTGGCTTTGCGGCGAATGATACCACTTGTTATCTGCCTGGGCATCCAGGCAAAATGCCATGCAATGTCCTTACCTTTCCGTATAATGCGCCCATGACCAAGAAAAAAGCGCTCAAGGGCGGTGACACCGATATCGCCCAGAATAAAAAGGCCCGCCACGACTACTTCATCGAAGAAACCTTCGAAGCCGGCCTGGCCCTGCAGGGCTGGGAAGTGAAGAGCCTGCGGGCAGGCAAAGCCAACATCAGCGAAGCCTACATCGTTCTCAAAGAGAGCGAGGCCTACCTCTTTGGCGCCACCATACAGCCGCTCAATACCGCCTCCACCCACGTGGTGGTGGACCCGACCCGTACCCGTAAGCTGCTGCTCAACCAGCGGGAGCTGGACGTGCTCTACGGCCAGGTGCACCAGAAAGGCAAGACGGTGGTACCGCTGAAGATGTACTGGAGCCGCGCCTGGGCCAAGATCGCCATCGGCATAGCCCGGGGTAAGAAAGAGCACGACAAACGTGACGATGTGAAAGACCGCGACTGGCAACGGGAAAAGGCCCGGGTCATGAAACGGGGATAAAAAAGGCGCCTAGCAAGGCGCCTTTTTCGTGGCTAAGGGTCAGCTCAACATGGCGCTGAGGACGCAGAAGCCCAGTATGATGGCGGTGACGACCACCGGATAGAGGATGTAGCTGTCCCGGTCACGCCTGGCCCTTTTCAAGGCCAGGCGGCACAACAACAGGTTATATCCCACCAGCAGCAGCGGCACCATTATGGCCGCCATGGCCCCCAGGCGCTTGGCCAGCAGGGCGTAACAGAGCACCATCACAACGTTGCAGAGGATCAGGTAGAGCACCAGCTTCTGGACGCCGCTGACCTGCCTTCCCGGTGCAGGCTTTGCCATTTATTTTCCCATTCATCTCAGTGCATACCCTTAAAAGGCGACCAGATGGCGGTTTTTTGTTAATGGCATTGGCATCTTGCGAATCAAACAAAATGCCTAGCGGGTAACCGGCTGGTTAGCCTCGGCAGCCTTACCTGCCTCGGCCACGGCATTGTCTGGCTGGGCCCTGTCGAAGATCCGCAGCAGATCGGCCTTGGCTTGACGGGTCAACAGCAACAGCTCGATACGGCGGTTGGCACTGGCGTCAGGATGCTCTCGGTCCACCGGGGTGCGGTCGGACATGGCGGTAACCTGCAACACCCGGCTCTTGGGCATGCCCCCCACTTCCAACACCCTTCTGGCCAGCAGGGCCCGGTCACCGGACAGTTCCCAGTTGCTGTAACGGCTGCCCTGGTAAGGGATAGCGTCGGTATGGCCGGACAGCACCATGCTGTTTTTCACCTTTTCAAAGACCGGTGCCAAAGCCAGCAGCAAGTCTTCGAAGAAGGGATTCATGTCGACACTGCCACGGGCAAACATCTGCTTGTCGTTGTCGTCCTGGATGGTGATCCTCAGCCCCTGGGGCACCACTTCCACATCCAGGTTGTCGGTGGCGGTCAGCTGGCGGGCCATGGCCTTGATGACAGCGGCTAGCAGCGCCATGGACTCGGGAGTATCGAATTCCCCTTCCAGGATGGAATCCAGCTCAGGCCCTGTGCCCTTGCCCGGCTCTTTCTCCCCTTCCGGCACCTGGCTGTACATGGAGATACCTGACTTGAGGTCGCCGCTGGTCAACAACTGGGCGGCGATGTTCTCAACGATGGCCGGGTTCCCTTCCAGGTCGATGGGAAAGGGACTGTTGGACAGATCGAAGGGGTTGCTGGACTCGTCCATTATGGAGTAGTTGCGCAGGCTGGTAGCCATGATCTTGCGCTCGTGCTCTTCGGTGACGGCCAGCAGCCACAACACCAGGAACAGCGCCATCATGGCCAGGGTGAAGTCGGCAAACGCCACCTTCCAGGCACCGCCGCCGGAAGGCTCGTGGCCACCGCGACGCGCCTTGCGCTTGATAATGATGGGGTCTTGCGAGGAACGCATCATACCGCCTCACTGGCCAGCCATTTCTCGACTGTGGCAAAGCTGGGTTTGATATCCATTTCCAGCACCCGGCGACCGGCATCCACGGCCAGCAGCGGCGATTTGCCTGCCACATGGGCGGTGAGTATGGCGCGCACGCAATCGAGGGTGGAAACCTTGCGGTGCACCAGCTCGGCCATGGCAGACCCGGCCGGCTCGAACAGGCAGTAACAGCCGAAGATACCGATAAAGGTACCGACCAACGCCGCCGCCACATGCAGGCCTATCTCCCCCAGGGGGCCGTCCAGGTGCTGCATGGTGATGATGATGCCGCCTACCGCCGCCAGGATACCGAAGCCAGGCATGGCTTCGCCGGTACGGTGCAGGGCCTTGGAGGCCTTGAGCAGGTCGTCTTCGATGGCAAGGATCTCCTGCTCCAGCAGGGCCTCGAATTCATGGGCAGACACCTTGCCCATGGCCAGCATGCGCAGGTTGTCGGCGATGAAGTTGACCAGAATGGGCTCCTTCATCACTTCTGGGAAGCGGGCAAACCAGGGGCTCTGGTAAGGGGCCTCGATGTGCTCATCCAGGACCTTGAGGCCCTTCTGGCGAATTTCGTCCAGCAGGAAGTGCATCAACATCAGCAGCTCGCGGGCCAGGTTGGTCTTGCCCTTGCGGCTGGCCATCAGGCCACGGAGCTGGCGCAGACATTCCTTGAGCACCACGGTGGAGTTGCCTATCACCATGGAGCCCAGGGCGGCCCCCAGGATGATCACCAGCTCCGCTGGCTGCCACAGGGCGATGAGCTTGCCGTCAGCCATCATGTAGCCACCGAAAACGCACAGGGAGACCAGGGCTATTCCGAGCAGTTTTTGCATAAAGATCAATGCTCCTTGAGCAGCTGGTTGAGGTTGGCCAGGCATTCCTTGTGCAACTGGCAAACGCGGGATTCGGTCAGGCCAAGGACCTGGGCAATCTCTTTCATGTTCAATTCGTGGTGGTAGTAGAGGGTCAACAGCAGCTGTTCACGCTCTTTGAGGCGGCCCAGGGTCTTGGCCAGGGTGCGCTGCAGCTCGTAGCCGCCCATGCCGCCGCCGCTGGGTTCCATGCCCTTGGCCAGCCAGTCTTCCAGGCACTGCATCTCTTCGGCCTGGTTGGCGTAAACCAACTCGCGGATCTGGGCCAGTTCCAGGCCCATTTCCTCGGCCAGCTCCTGGTCGCTGGGGGTACGGCCCAGGCGGTTATAGAGCTTGCGGTGATAATGGTTCAGGTCGTGGGCCGCCTGGCGCACCTGGCGGGGACGCCAGTCCTGGCGGCGCAGTTCGTCGAGGATGGCACCCCGAACCCGTTTGAAGGCAAAGCTTTCGAAAGCCTCGTCCGGCTCGCCGTAACGGCGGATAGCTTCCAGCAAGCCCATCAAGCCCACCTGTTCGAAGTCTTCCTGGCAGAAGGCGGCGCTGACCTGGCTGCGCAGATGGCCGCAGGCCCTCTTAACCAGGTGCGCATAACGGCGCAGCAGCAGGGCTTCGTTAGTGGCAGCAGGCCTGGCCTGGGGTTCGATACGATAGGGTTCCATCATTCGCCTCTTACTGAATAACCACTTTGGTGAGCAGGACTTCGTCCACGGACAGCTCGTAGCCGTAGCTGTCTACCGTTTCCATCAGTTGCTTCTTGAGCGCCGCTTGCAGGCTAGCCATGTCGCGGATCTCTGTGCGCACCTGCTCGTACTTGCGGGTGGAGAAGTACTTGAGCAGGGCGTTGCGGATAACAGGGGACAATTCGGTGCTTTGGCGGGGCATGCGCGGGTCTTTGGAGACCAGGGCCAGTTCCAGCATCATGTAGTGCTGCACGTCGTCACCGCCCAGGCTGACCACGAACTTGTCCAGGGGGTGGAACAGGGGCTGGGTGCTCATGACCACGGGTGGGGCAGGCGGTTCTTGGAACAACTGCTCTACATCCAGCTTGTCGGTGGCCATCAGGTAAGTGGCACCACAGGCAAGGGCCAGCAACAGCGTGCCGCCGACCAGCCAGGGCAGGCGGCTTTTGCTCTTCTCTTGAGGGGTTGCGATAGGCACGTCTGACACTCCTTTTATGCCAAGGCACTGACCCACCCCTCGCTAGAGGCGGTGTCAGTTTCTTCTTCATGAACGGGGTTGCTGGAGAGGCCGGCCAGGATCGGGTCCTGGGCCGCGAAGGCTTGTTGCTGTTGCTGGCCGCTGCTTTGCTGGCCTACGGAAACGTCGACCTGGGCACCGTGGCTCTGGCTCAGATCAAGGCGCAGCCTGTCCACCTGAGCCTGCAAGGCGTCACGGACCTGGGGATGATTGGCCTGCAGCTGGACGCTGAGCTTGTCGCCATCCAGGCGTACCGTCATTTCCACCCGGCCCAGTTCGGGCGGGTCCAGCCTGACCCTGGCTTCCTTGACCTGTTGGTTGACCTGCAGCTGCAAGCGGTCCCCCAAGGCAGCCATCAGATCCTGCTGCCAGGGACTCTGGCTGCCGCTGGCGCTGCTGGCGGTGTTGACCTTGACCGGGGCCCACTCAGGCATGGCTGCCAGGCGCGGCGCGCCAGTCAGGGCGTCCAGGCGGGACTCGTTACGCCCCTCGAGGGCCGGGCCCAGATCCTTGATAAAGCTTTCCCCGGCCGCCAATTGCAGCTTGGCCGGCTCGGTGGTCTTGGCTTGAGCCTCGATGGGCCTTTGGCCCGCCGCCAGGGCCTGTACCTTCAGGGCGCTGTCGGCCGCCAGTTTGCCGGCCGGCTCCGCCTTGTGCTGCACCGTCAGGTTCAGGGGCTGGGGCAGGCCCGGCAGGTCCAGGGCCACGACCTGGTCCTGATCCTCGCTGCCCTGCTCTGCCTCCTGCTGCTGTTTCGGTTCACCTTGCTGCTGGCCAAAGCCGCGCACCACCAGGTCCTGGGCAGCGGTTTCCTGGGCGTCCTGGCCCAGCACCATGGCGGCGTCCTGGTCCAGTTCCCTGTCCTGGCTGTCATGGTCCTGGTCGACCGTCGAGGGCGCCTGCTCGGCCAGCTCGGCGCTCATGCGAAAGCTGGCAAGAGCCGGCTGCTGCTGTTCCAGGGCCTGGAACTCGGCGGCAAAGCCGCTGCCCTGGCTCAGGGGCCCCTGGCGGAAATTGCCTTGGGCTTGGGTGGGGAAACTGCTGGCGATCCCTTTCATGCGATCTCTTCCATCTGGCGGTAGGCCCGCAGGCCTTCCTGGTTGTCTCGCACATGGTTGATTTGACCCGACAGACGCTGTTTTTCCGCCTCGGCCAGGGCCATGGCTTCCTGGTGGGCGCGCTTGAGGTTGGCCAGGGCAGCGGTCAGTTCCGCCGGTACCGGCTTGAGGCTGTCGAGCAACTTGGCCGTGGTCTGGTCGTGGCGGGCAAGGGCCAGCCACTCACGGGCCTTGGCACTGGCCAGCAGGGTGCGGGCCAGGGCGTCGATCTGCACTTTCAGCGGCGGGGTCAAGGTTCAAATCATCCAGTTGGCGTTAGGTTTGGCTTTCATTCAGCAAACCCCAAGCCAACTTTTTAAACCTTTAAAATCATTGAGTTACAAAAATAGAGACAAAAAAGAGGAAGGGGAACTTCCGCCTGCGGAAGCAAAGGGAAGGGAGCAGGGAAGAGAAGGAAGCTAAAAAAAACGGCCGCTTAAGCGGCCGTCATGGATTCCCATCCTTCCTTCAAGTCCCCTAGCACCTTGTAGACGATGCTAAGACCTGCCACCTCGTTGCTGACGCTGACGTCGAACAACTGGCGGCCGCAGAAGTCGTAAAGCCGATGCAGATCTTCGGCCAAAGCCCCGCCGTTTTCCCTGTCCAGGGCCGTATCCAGACCGGACAGTATGTCCAGGCATTTGGTGATGGACGTGGCCTTACGGTCAAACTGCTTGGCCTGGATGTGGCCTTCCACCCTGGCCAGCTCGTCCAGTAAGCCCTCGATCAACATCAGCACCAGTTTATGGGGCTCAGCGGCCGCAGCCCTGGCTTCAATCTGGGTGTGTCGGTAGGCGTCGAGGCCGGACTCGTCAAACATGGGGGCTCCTGTGGATTAGCCGAACAGACTGGAGGTCTGTTGCATTTGGGAAACGATGGTTTGCATCTGAGTGAACTGGGCAACGTAGCGGTTGTACTGCTGTTCCATGCGCAGGTCAAACTGATCCATGCGATCGGTGAGGCGGTCCAGGTTGGCCTGGGTACTGGCCACGCTGGTTTTGAGCACCGAGCTGTTACCTTTGACGTAGCCGTCGAGCATGGTGTCGAGCTTGTTCATGATGCCGTCTTTGCCACCCAGAACGCTGTTGAGGCCGTTGGGGTTGGCTTCCAGGAAGTCACCCAGCTTGTCCTCGTCCAGGCTGTACTTGCCGAACTTGTCGGTCTTCAGGCCCAGTTGGCTGAGGTTGACGCTGTTGAACAGGCCGCGCATCTGGCTTTGCAGGGTACGGGCTGTGGCGTCACCGGACAGCACAGGGGACGCGCCGTCTTCCGCCGTGGTGTACTTCTTGAGCTGATCGATAAGGGCGTTGTAGCCATCGATAAAGCTCTTGAGATCTTCCTTGGTGGCGTCCATGTCGCGGCCGACGGTAAAGCTCAGGGTGTCAGCCGGGTCGGTATGGGCCTTGGTCAGCTCGATGGTCAGGCCGTCGATGACGTTGTCCAGGGTGTTGGACTCGGAGCTGATGGCCAGGCTCTGGTTGTCACCCAGGTAGACCAGGGCGTCCTGGGCGGTGCTCAGCTGGGTTTTACCGGCGATGGCAGTATCGAGGCTGGCCAGGGCCGGGTCACCGTTGGTGCTGATGGACAGGGTATTGGCAGCGCCGGTCTTTTCGCTGGTCAGCATCAGCTTGACGCTGCCGCCGGTGCGTACCAGTGAGGCGCGGACGCCGGGGTTGTCGCTGGCGCTGTTGATGGCGTTACGCAGATCGCTGATCGTAGCGCCGGCCGGCAGGCTGCTCATGTCGATATCAAAGCTGTCGCTACCAAGGCCCAGGGTCAGGGTGCCGCTGTTGCCCACCGGATCGGTCTCGGAGGCAAAGTCCAGGGTGTACTGGTCGGCGCTGGCCAACTGGGATACGTGCAGTTGGTACTGGCCGGCAACGGCACTGCTGCCGGCAGTGATCTTGGCGTAGGTTTCGTCACCCTGGGTCACCCCAAAGCTTTGGAAGGCATTGGTGCCGCTCAGCTTGCCCAGGGCTTCCTGGAAGGTGCTGATCTGGCTGGAAATGGCGTTGTACGCCTTGAGCCTGCTTTGGTAATAGGTCTGCTGGCTCGAGAAATACGCGTCCATCTTGCTACGGTCGGCGGCGACGTACTGGGAAGCCAGGGTCTGAACGTCAAAACTGCTGCTGATTGCCATATTTACATCCTATTCCAAAACGGAAAAAAGCCCCCGCCAAGCGGGGGCCCGAATTCTGCTTAGCGCAGCAGAGAACCAACCAGGCTGGTGACGGAGTTGGCGCTGGTCAGAGCGCTTACGCCGGTTTGCATCAGCAGCTGTTGCTTGGTCATGTTGGAAGTTTCAGAAGCGAAGTCGGCATCCATGATGCGGCCTTTGGCAGCTTCGGTGTTCTGGCTGATGGAAGCCAGGTTGTTGATGGTGTGGTCCAGACGGTTGATGTTGGCACCGAACTTGGCACGGGCAGCACCGATGGACTCTTGCAGGGTGTCAAGAGCGCCCATTTCGGTGGTGGCGTTGGCTTGTACAGTGATATCGGCCAGAGCGGTAGGATCGATGGCGGCGATTTCGGTAGAAGCGTCAAAAGCCAGGGTTTCAGTGGCAGAAGAACCGATTTGGAAAGTCACGGGAGCAGCCAGCTTGCCGGTGAACAGGTTCTGGCCGGAACCGTAAGTGGTTTCGGTCATGATACGAGTCAGTTCGGAAGTCAGCTCTTGGTACTCGGAGTCCAGAGCGGCGCGGTCGGAAGTACCGTTGGTACCGTTAGCAGCCTGGGTGGCCAGGTCTTTCATACGGAAAACGATGGTGGAGGCTTCGTCCAGGGCGCTGTCAGCGGTTTGCAGCATGCTGATGGCGTCTTGGGAGTTACGCTGGGCAACAGCCATACCACGGGTTTGAGAAGTCAGACGGTTGGCGATCTGCAGACCGGCAGCGTCGTCAGCAGCGCTGTTTACGCGCAGGCCGGTGCCCAGGCGCTCCAGAGCGGTGGACAGCATGTTGTTGCTTTTGTTCAGCGAGTTCTGGGAAACCAGGGACGCAAAGTTAGTATGGATAGACAGAGACATAGGTCTTTCTCCTGAGGGTTTAAACGCCGCCCTTGCGGCCATTGTCGTTCACCATGAAATAGGCGGCACCGCCCTCAGGAAAATAAAATGACAAAACAAAAAACTTCGATCGAAAGGGAAACTAAAGGCGAAATAACGAACTCAACCCGCCAGCAGGGCCACCACTGACTGGCGCGAGAGATTTGCCTGTGCCATCAGGGTGTTAAGTTGCAGGGTAAAGTCCCCTTCGCGCATCAAGGTCTTGACGCTCTCGCCCAACTGCTCAGGGCTTTGGCCGGCGGCCAAGGCCTGGGAGCGCAGGGACTCCATTTTCTGCATCAGTTGCTGGCGCTGCTGAGCCAGGGCCTTGCGGTGCTGCTCTAGGGCAGCCAGCAGGGCGCGCAACCGGGCCTTTTCGTAATCCACATTGCCGGCAGCCAGGCCTTGAGCCATTTGGTCCAGTACCTGGGGTTGAACGTCCAGGGTGATGGGCACGGGATTGCCGGCCGGCACCCTGATCCCTTGGCCCTGGAACTGCCAGGGACTGGCAAAGAGCTTTTCCGGGCCGGACAGCAGCAATTGCCCTTGGCTGTTGCTGCTGACCGAGATCCCCTGGCGCGCCAATTGGGCGCCGAGGTCGGCCAGCACCCGGCCCTGGCTGGCCTGGGCCCCCAGGCGCAGGGAAAGGGAGGCGCCGTTGGGCAGGCCGATTTTAACGGTCTCGGCCTGGCTGCGTTGGCTGAGCAGGTCAACCCGGGTCAGCAGGAAGCTCGCTTCCCCTTTTTGACGCCTCGGTGCCAGGGCGCCGTCCAGCAGCCCTTCACCATCGACCTGATGCGCCAAGGCCCTGGCTTGATTGGCCAGGGCCTGTGACTGTGATTGGTTCTGTTCCAGCTGCCTGGCCAACCCCACCAACTGCCGGTAGGTGTTGACCACGGCCTGCTCCATCGACTGTAAGGTCGAGAGCCGGAACTGGGCCTGGCTCATCAAGGCCCACTGCCCATGCCGCTGGGCCTTGACGCTGATATCCCCGCTGCTGCGGGGCTTGGCCGCCAACTCCTGGGGCTTGTCCTGGCTGGCGCCGGGCACTATGCCCGCCGCCTGGTGCCGGTTGTCCTTACTGACGAGGGGGGATATCTGCATGGCCATTAGAGGTAATCAAAGAGGCTCAGCTGGCTGAGCTGGCTGTAGGTTTTCTGGGTGGCGGTCAGGGCCAGTTGGATCTGGTTGGCACGGTCGGCCGCCGCCACGTAATCCAGGCTCTCTATCTCACCGATGATCTTGTCGTTGGCCAGGCTCACGTCCTGTTGGGCGGTGTCCAGGCTACGCAGGCTGCTGACGCGGCCGCCGATGTCGGTCAAGGCCCGGTTGAGGCTGGCCAGGGTGGTTTCCATGCGGTCGACCATGACGGTGCCGGATGGGGTCATGTCGGTGCCGGGGGTGTCCAGGTCGGTGATAAAGGCGTCCAGGTCCTGGAAGAAACCGCCAGCGGCATCGAAGTAGATGTCGTTTACGGTGATGTTGGCACCCATGGTCACACCCCGGGCTACCTGCACCTGACGCACCAGGCTGTCACCCTGGTAAACCAGGTTGCCGGTGCCGTCGTCGGCGATAGCGGCCTGGTCCAGCTGGCTGCCGGCCATCAGGTAATGGCCTTCTTCGTCCTTGGCGTTGGCAAAATCCAACAGGTTGTCGCGCAGGCTCTTGAGCTCAGAGGCATAGGCCTGGCGGTCGGAGTCGGAGGCAGAGCCGTTCTTGGCGGCCAGGGCCAAGTCCTGGACCCGCAGCAGTACGTCGAAGCTGGCATCGAGGTAGCTCTCGGTCTGCTCGAGCTTGCTGGTGACGTCGCCGATGTTCTTGAGGTACTGCTCCATGTTCTGCTGGTCCCGGTGCAGGCCAAGCAGGGTCACGGTCCCCAAGGGATCGTCCGACGGCTTGGTAATGCGCTCGCCGGAGCTCATCTGCTGGATGAGTTTGCCGTATTCGGCGCCCTGGCGGCTCAGGCCGGAGAGCACGTATTGACTGAGTTGTCCGCTACTGACGCGCATCAGAACATCCCCATAAGCGTGGAAAAGATCTCATCGGCGGCGCTGATCACCTTGGCATTGGCCTGGTAGGACTGGATGTACTGCATCAGCTTGGCCGCTTCCTCGTCCTGGTTGACGCCGCTGACCGAGTTGCGCTTGTTCAGGGCGTCCAGTTGCAGGCTTTCGCTGGCGGTGGCCAGGGATTGGGCCTGGCCGGAACGGACCGCCAGATCGCCAAGCAGCTTGCTGTAGTCGTCGTACAGGCCGGTTTTCATCTCGACCATCACCAGCAGGTTGCTGTTGTCGCCGATGCCGCCCACCGGGTTGCCGGTGCCGTCGTCGCCGGTAAAGGCCAGGGCTTCGGGGGTAATGGCCGGGTCAAGGGCCAGGGAGCCCGCCGGGTTGGTCGGGTCGTAGCTGAACAGGGGCGTGCCGGGATTACCGTTGAGGTCAAAGCCGGCGGCCAACTGGGTGTTGAACTGGTCGGCCAGGCTTTGGGCCTGGGCGTTGAGGTCACTGCGCAGGCTGGCCAGTTCGCCCAGTTTGTAGTCGCGGTTGGCACCAAGGGAGCCACCGATGTTGTTCAGGCTGAAGGTCTCGTTGACGAACTTGAGGGTGATATCGTCACCGGCGCGGCTCAGGGTGGCGCTGCGGCTGCCCATCACCAGCGGCTGGCCGCCGGACAGGGTGATGGTCAGGGAGCCGTCGTCCTGCTGGGTGGTCTTGACCGTCACCTGCTTGGACAGGGCCAGCACCAGTTCGTCGCGCTGGTCTTCCAGGGCCGAGGTGTTGCCGCCCTTGGCCTTGACCTCAATGATGGTCTGGTTGAGGGTGGCGATGCTCTGGGCCTGGGTATTGATGTCCACCAGGGTGGCATCGGCCTGCTCGTCCAGCTGTTTTTCCTGTACGTCCATATTGCCGGACAACTGCTTGAAGCGGTTGGCCAAGGCCTCGGCGGTGGCCAGCACCTGCTGGCGGGGCGCGATGGACTGGGGCGCGGAAGAGGCGGCGGAAAGGGCCGAGAAGAAGCTGTCCAGGCCGTTGCTGATACTCAGCTCGTCACTGCCGAACACCGCTTCCATCTGGCTGATCATGGTGCTGTATTGGCTGTCGTAACCGCTCTTGGTATTGGCGCGCCACAAAGAAGCAGTCAGGTAACTGTCGTTGATGCGGCGCAGCTGGGTCACTTCCACACCGTCGCCGGCATTGAGGGTGCCAAAGCCCCCGCCGTTGCGGGCCACCATCAGGGCGTCCTGGCGGCTGTAGCCCTGGGTATTGAGGTTGGCGATGTTCTGGCTGACCACGTTCATGGCGTACTGGGACGCCTGCAGGCCGGACAAACCGTTATTTAGCAAACTCATGTTCAGTTACCGTCAGCGGTGCGGATCAATGGCTGGCGCAGGGCAGCCGTGCTTATAGAGGAAGAAGCGACAGCGCCTTGGTCATTCTTTAGGGCAACGCTACCCTCCCCTGCCCCTGCCAGGTGGTGGCCCAGTTGGCGGGTCATGGCTTCGGCGATGCCCAGCTTGGCCTTGGAGGCCATCTCGGTGGCCAGCTGGCCGTCGGCCATGCTCTGGTAGAACTGCTGCTGGCGGCTGGACAGGAAGCTGTCCTCGTCGGCCATGGCCTGGGTGGCGTCACGCATGTTCTTGAGCACCAGTTGCAGGAACATGGCTTCAAATTCGCTGGCGGCGGCCTCCAGGCCGGCCTTGCCCTTGAGGTTACGAAGGCGGCTGGTGTCCTGGTAAAAATGGCTTTCAGTGGCCTGAAGAGAAATCATGCTGCGGTTCCTTAAATCACCACCAGGTCACCTTCCAGGGCGCCGGCTTCATCCAGGGCCTGGAGGATGGACATGATGTCGCCAGGGGAAGCCCCCAGGCTGTTGACCGCCTGCACTATCACGTCCAGTGAAGTGCCGTCGGGCCAGATGAACATGTTGGGCCTTTCCTGGTCCACGTTGATCTTGGAGTCGGGGGTGACCACGGTGCGGCCGGGGTTGTTGGACCTGAAGCCGCCGCCGTTAGGCTGGGACACGTTGAAATCTTCGCTGATGGTGACCGTCAGGCTGCCGTGGGTAACGGCGGCCTTGTGGACCCTGACGTCCTGGCCCATCACCACGGTGCCGGTACGGCTGTTAAACACCACCCGGGGGCGTTGGCGGCCCATATCCACCTGCACGTCTTGCAGCATGGACATGAAGATCACCCGCTGTTCGTTCTCCATGGGCGCCCTGACCAAAATACGGCCGGCGTTCTGGGCCGCCGCCACCTGGGGACCGAACACCTGGTTGATGGCCAGCTCCACGTTACGGGCGGTCTTGAAGTTGGGCACCTTGAGGTTCAGCACTACCTGGGGCTTGGGCTCGGCGCTGCCGGGCACTTCCCGCTCTATGGTAGCGCCGTTGGGGATGATGCCGACTGTGGGTACGTTGACAGTCACCGAAGAGCCGTCGTTACCGTCGGCTTTGAGGCCCCCCACCACCAGGTTGCCCTGGGCAACGGCGTAAATCTCGCCGTCCACGCCGCGCAGGGGCGTCATCAGCAGGGTGCCGCCCATCAGGCTCTTGGCATCACCGATGGAGGAAACGGTCACATCCAGGGTCTGGCCACGGCCTGCCACGCTGGACAGGTTGGCATGCACCGACACCGCCGCCACGTTCTTGAGCTTGGGGTCGATGTTGGCCGGCAACTGCACCCCGAACTGCTTGAGCATGTTGGTCATGGACTGGCTGGTGAACTTCACCTGGTTGCGGTCACCGGTGCCGGACAGGCCCACCACCAGGCCGTAACCTACCAGTTGGTTTTCCCTTAGGCCCTGGACGTCGGCGATGTCCAGCAGCGGCCGGCTCTGGGCCAGGACGGTGAAGGTGAACAGGCCGCAAAGCCAGCAAAGGGTGCGTAGCATGGTCAGCTCCAATCAGAAGGGGAACAGGGGACTTTGGAAAAAGCGGGTCAACCAGCCAGGCTGGTTGGTCTCCGCCAGGGAGCCGCGCCCGGCGTAGGTGATCTGGGCATTGGCCACCCGCTGGGAAGAGACCCGGTTCTGCTGGTCGATATCATCGACCCGCACCAGGCCCTTGAGGCGCAGGAATTCGTCGCCCTGGTTGAGCTTGATCCACTTCTCGCCGCGCACCGCCAAGACGCCGTTGGCCATGACCCCGGCCACCGTCACGGTGATAAAGCCGCTCAGGGAGTTCTGCTGGCTGGCGCTGGCGCCACCGGCAAAGTTGCGGTTGGCGTCGACGCTGGCCCCCAGATCGTTAAAGGTCTTGTTGCCAAACACCGGCGCGCCTATGCCCATGCTGGACTGCTTGTCCAGGCTGGTGTCGGCCCGCTTGGAAGACTGGGTCTGCTCGTCCAGCACTATGGTCAGGATGTCGCCGACCCGGTAGGCCCGGCGATCCTGGAACAGGGTAAACATCTGGGCCGGTGCGTACAGGCTGCCATCCTCGCCGGGCTGGGCATTGGCCTCCACCAGGGTCGGCGCCCAGTCGGACTCGCCCGGCTGCGGCACCCCCAGGTCGTAATGGATGCTCTGGCAGCCTGCCAAAGCCAGCATGAGCATGAGAGCCAGTACGCGCATTCCCTTCCCCTTACACAGACTGGTTGATGAACTTGAGCATCTGGTCGGTGGAAGAGACCACCTTGGCGTTCATCTCGTAGGCGCGCTGGGTGGCGATCATGGTGACCATCTCTTCCACCACGGACACGTTGGAGCCTTCCAGGGTGCGCTGCTTGAGGCTGCCCAGGGCTTCGTTGCCCGGTACCCCTTCCAGGGGCTGGCCGGACGCGGCGGTCTCCCGGTAGAGGTTGCCACCCATGGCTTCAAGGCCGGCGGCGTTGGTGAAGTTGACGGTGGTGATCTGGCCAAGCTCCTGGGGCTGGGCGTCGCCGGCCATCTGGGCGGTGACGGTGCCGTCGGTGCCGATGGACAGGGACAGGGCCGTTTCCGGGATCTGGATCTGCGGCACCAGGGGCAGGCCGTCGGCGTTGACCATCAGGCCGTCGCTGTTGCGGCTGAACTGGCCGTTACGGGTGTAGGCAATCTCGCCGGAGGGCAGTTCGATCTGGAAAAAGCCCTTGCCGACGATGGCCACGTCCATATCCTGGCCGGTGGTCTCGAAGCTACCTTCGGTAAACACCTTCTGGGTACCGACGATACGCACGCCGTTACCCACCTGGATACCGCTGGGCAGCTGGTTTTGCTGGTCCTGCTGGGCACCGGGCTGGCGCTCGATCTGATAGAACAGATCTTCAAAGGCGACGCGATCGCGCTTAAAGCCAACGGTGTTGACGTTGGCCAGGTTGTTGGAAATGGTCGCCATCTTGGCGTCTTGGGCGGCAAGGCCGGTTTTGGCAACCCAAAGTGCTGCTTGCATCAGTTATCTCCTCTAGCTTCAGGCACCGCGCACCAGGCGGCTGCCGGAAGCGGACAATTCATCGGCGGTCTTCATCATGCGGATCTGCACCTCGAAGGTGCGGGCCAGGGACAGGGTGTTGACCATCTCATCCACGGCGTTGACGTTGGACTGCTCCAGGTGGCCGGACTCCACAACGACGTTGGGGTCGGCGGCGGCCAGGGCGCCGTCCTGCTGGCGGAAGAGGCCGTCGTCACCTTTTTGCAGGCTGGCGATGGCCGGGTTGACCAGTTTGAGCTGGCCCACCTGCAGTACGGCATTGCCCCCCACCGGCACCACGGACACTGTGCCGTCCTGGCCGATGGTGATGGAACGGTACTCCGGCACCTGCAAGGGGCCGTCCACGCCGGTAACTTCCTTACCGTCGGCCAGCAGGCGGCCGTCGGCATCGACACTCAGGTTGCCGGCACGGGTGTAAGCCTCGTTGCCGGTCTGGTCCAGCACCGCCAAAAAGCCGTTGCCACGGATGGCCAGGTCCAAGTCCCGGCCTGTGGTTTCCATGGCACCGGGGGTGAAGTCGGTGGTGGGCGCCTGCTCCTGGGCCAGGATCTTGGAGGCAAAACCTGCCCCCTCGACCTGATAGGCGGCCACCCGCTCCATGTCGGCCCGAAAGCCGGTGGTGCCGGCGTTGGCCAGGTTGTTGGCGTGGATGCGCTGGGCCGTCAGGGTGTGCAGCGCGCCGCCCATGGCGGTGTAGAGGTAACGTTCCATGACCTAATCCCTTACCAGGAGCTGAACAGCACCTGGGTCATCTTGTCGGCGGTGCTGATGCTCTTGGCGTTGGCCTGGTAGTTACGCTGAGCGGTCATCAGGTTGACCAGCTCACCGGTCAGGTCGACGTTGGAGCCTTCGTAGGCACCGGCAGTCAGGGTACCCAGGCCACCGGCACCGGGATCGCCGATCACGGCGTTGCCGGAAGAGAAAGTGGCGGTCCAGCTGGTGTTGTCGCCCTTGGCCAGGCCGTTGGGGTTGGAGAAGTTGGCCAGGGCCACCTTGCCTTGCAGCAGATCTTTGCCGTTGGTGAACACGGCGAAGACGGAGCCGTCGTCGTCTACCCGTACCCCGGCCAGCTCGCCGGAGCTGTAGCCGTCGGCGTCGTAGCTGGCGCTAAAGTCGGCGGCGTACTGGGTGGTGCCGGTGTAGGACACGTCCAGGGCGATGGGGTCGGCACCGGCCGGAGTCATGTTCAGCACCACAGGAGTGGTGGGGGCGGCCAGGGTGCCGTCGGTGTTGAAGTTGACGGCCTGGGTGACACCGGTGGCGGCGCCGTCAACGTAGTAGTTGCTGTCCCAGGTGTTGGCACCGGTCTTGACGAAGTACTGGGTGACGGTGTGCTCGGTACCCAGGGAGTCGTAGACGCTGCTGGTGTAGGAGTAGTTGAAGCTGTTGGCGTCGGCCGGGTCAAAGGGGGTGGTGGCCGGCACGGCGGCATCGGCACGCAGGTTGGCCTTGAAGTCCAGGCGGGTGCTGGCCTTGGCCGCCAGGTTGGAGGCGGAGATCTTAAGATCGGTCACCACACCGGTCAGCAGGGCGCCGTTGGCGTCCACACCGTAGCCTTGCAGCTTCTCACCGCCGGCACCGACGATGAAGTTGCTGGCGTCCTTGTTGAAGGTACCGGCGCGGGTGTAGGCGGTCTGGCCCTGGGCATTTTTGACCATGAAAAAACCCTGGCCGGAAATGGCCAGATCCAGGGAGCGGCCGGTGAATTCCTTGCTGCCGTCCTTGCTGAAATCCTGGGACACCTGGGCCACTTCCACACCGCCAGGCTCGCCACCGGCGTAGAGGGCGGCGTACTCGGCACGGGCGGCCTTAAAGCCGGCGGTGGAGACGTTGGCGATGTTCTGGGAAATGACGTTCAAAGCCTGGTTGGTTGAGCGCAGGCCGCTCAGGCCGATGTTGTAACTCATGCGGGTTCTCCAAGGAATTCACTGACGCTGAACAGGGACATGCTGCCGACACCGGCAACTTGCAGCTGGATGTCACCGCCATTGGCCGGGATACTGACCTTTTCGACCTGGCGATTGAGGTAAGGGGTGTAGCTCTGGCTGACGTCGCCGTTCTTCACCACCACTTCGAACTTGTAAATGCCTTCGGGCAGGGTATCGAGCTCGAAGGGGATGTCCCCTGCGGCCTGTTGACCGAAGTCGCGCTCCTGCACCACCTTGCCGTTGACGTCTGTCACTTTCAGGGTGACCGACTCGCCGGACTCGGGCAGACGCACCTTGCCGGTAATGGCCTCTTCCTTGTCCAGGCTGAGGTTGCTTGCCGGCACGCTGACCTGCTTGCCCACCAGTTGGGTGCTTTGCAGTACCTGCTGAGTGTCGAGCAGGGTGTTGCTCTGGCTCTGCAGGCTCATCATGTTCTGGATCCCTTCCACCGTGGACATCTGCGCCAACTGAGAAACGTACTCGGTGCCGTCGATGGGGTTGAGGGGGTCCTGGTTGTTGATCTGGGCCACCATCAGCTGCAGGAACTCGGTCTGCAGGGCGCCGGCGCTGTTGCTGGCGACACCGCTGCCGGTGCTGGTGTTGGTGCTGCCGTTATCGACCTGGGAAACGCTCATGGGCTCTCCTTATGCCTGGCCCAGACGCAGCAACGACTGCTGCATACTGTTGGTGCGGGTGATGACGTCGGCCGCCGTCTGGAAGGTGCGGGACGCCGACATCATGTCGGCCATCTCTTCCACCACGTTGACGTTGCCGTAGTAAACGAAGCCTTCGCCGTCGGCGATGGGGTTGCCCGGCTCGAAGCGCTTCTCTATGGTGCGGTCGGACTGCACCAGATCGGCGATGCGGACATTGGCGCTGGCCAGGTGAGCGCCGCTGGCGCCGCCGTCCACGTCCATGCTCTGGTAAAGGGTGGCGAACACCGGCTTGATGGCGCGGTAGGCCTGGGCTTCGGAGCCGGCGGCGCTGTCGGCGTTGGCCAGGTTGGACGCCACGGTGTTCAGGCGCACGGTCTGGGCGCGCATGGCGCTGCCGGCGATGTCGTAAATGCTGTTAAAGGCCATGTTATTGTCCCTCTATGGCTTTCTTGATGCCGGCCAGCTTCATGTTCAAAAAGGTCAGGCTGCTCTCGAAGTCCATGGCATTGGAGGCAAACTGGGTCTGTTCAACACCCAGCTCGCTGGTGTTACCGTCTTCGGAGGGCTGCATGGGCACCCGGTAGCGCAGATCGCTGTCCAGGCTCAGTTCGGGCAGGCGCTGTTGGCTACTCATGCCCTGGATGTCGCTGGCCAGGCCGCGCAGGGCCGTCTTGAAGTCGTAGTCCCTGGCCAGGTATCCCGGGGTATCCACGTTGGCCAAGTTGCCGGCGATAACCCGGGAGCGTTCGACGCGCATAGCCAAGGCGTATTGATGTATACCCAAGGCTTTGTCCACACTAATGCCCATGTTCGAAGGCTCTCCCTTTTTTGATGCAAAAAGCTAAACAAGGGCTGTGCCAACTTTAAAAGCATTTAAAAACAATGAATTACAAATACAATCATCAGAAAGGGAAAGCGCTGCGGAAGCAAAAACTTCCGCTCTGGAAAGCCGCCCTTCCCCTTTTGGCACTGCTACAGGGGCAGGCCCTGGCCACCCCGGGCCAGGATCTGCAACAGGCCCTGGTCAAAGACGCCAAACAGCGCCTGGCCACTTATGCGCGCCAGCTCGACTGGCCCCAATACCAGGCCAAGGCCTCGGCCTGGGTACCGGACAGCGCCGACCATCTGCCCCCCTGCAACCAGCCTTTGCGGCTGGCCCCAAGCCGCCTTGGTGCCGAGCCCTGGGGGCGTATTCCCTATGACGTCAGTTGCAGCGCCCCGGCCTGGCAACTGCGGGCACGGGTGGAGGTCAAGGTCAGCCTGCCGGTGTGGACCGCCCGCCAGGGCATACGCCGGGGCCAGCTGATAGAGGCGGCAGATCTGCTGCGCCGCACCCTGCCCCTGGAGGGCATCTACGGCGGCTTTGTCACCGATCAGCGCCAGCTCATCGGCCAGCAGGCCAAGCGCAACCTGCGCCGGGGCCAGGTGTTGGGGCCGGGTACTGTGGCAGCCCCGCTGTTGGTACAAAAAGGGGAAAATGTGGTGATCCGGGTAGACCAGCAGGGAGTGCGGGCAAGTATGAAGGGGGTAGCCCTTTCAGGAGGGGCCAGGGGGGAGAGTGTCCAGGTGCGCAATCTCTCGTCCGGTAAGGAGATCACCGCCTGGGTAGTGGACAAGGGGATAGTCGAAACCCGCTTTTAAAGTTTTCGGAAGGCGCCGCCGCTTTTTATTCTCGAAGTTACTTTTCTGGCGCTAACCATGAAAATCCATTCAAGTTCCAACGTTTATCAGTTGGTCGACCGCCCTCGTGGCGAGGCTTTCAAAGCCCAGGTCGACGACGCTCCCCGGGTCACCTCCGATCCGGCCATCGGCAATACCGATCTGGCCGGGGTGCTTGCGGGCACCAGCGATGTGGATGTGGCCAAAGTCAACGAAGTTCGCCAGGCCCTGCTGGAGGGTCGCTTGACCCTGGATCCCGAGCAACTGGCCGAGGACATTTTGGCGATGCACCGATCATGACAGTCAAAGAAAAACTCGCGGCCCTGGTCAAGGGCGTGAAAGCGGACATCGTTCGCTGTGAAGAACTGCAAAAACTGCTTCGCCACCAGGAAAGGCTGCTGACCCGCACCGATACCGACGGGCTCACCCACCTCAACCTGGTACTGACCCCGACCCTGGACGCCCTGGCCGGCAGTGCCAGGGAGCGCAGCTCCCTGCTCGATGGCCTGGGTTTTGGTAACGGCGATGACGCCATGCAGCTGTTGCTGACCAAACTGCCCGAGAAGATGTCCAACGATGTGGCCGCCCTGTGGCAGGCCCTTGGCCAACGACTCAGCCAGTGCAAGTCCATCAATGAACGCAACGGCCACCTGTTGGCCAGCCAGCAGGAACTGCTGGCCGAGGTCATAGGCCGGACCCCCTTGGAGTACGGCGTCGAGAGCTGACCCATTCGTCCATCTGCTGTTGTTCTTGTTTCGTTCCTTCCATTCGCGCCAGATCGGCGCGTTTTTTTTGCACCACTTCCAGGCCCTTGACCTTGCCGAACTGCTTGAGCAGCAACTGCTGCTGGTAGTTCAGGTCCAGCTGAGCCAACTCCATCTCCTGCTGCTGGCTGGCCAGCATGTCCCCCAACTGGCGCCGAAGCGCCAGCCGGTTCTGATGATAGAGGGCGCTGTGGCTGGCCACCTGGCCCAGGTGCTGGTCCACATCGCTGAGCAGCTCCACCCGCTGGCGGTGCTGCTCCAGCTGCTGGTGCTTTTGCACCTTTTGGCTGCCGAGGTTTTCCAGCAGGTTCTGCTGGCGCTCCAGGAACAAATCAAACATCAGGCCAGTACCTCTTCAAGGGCGGCCAGGCTCTGGGAAAAATCCGCAGCCTGGTGGATGCCCTGTTGCAGGAAGGCGGCGATCTGCGGATAACGCCGCACCGACTCGTCCAATTCCGGATCCTGGCCGGGCTGGTAGCCCCCCAGGGGCAACAGCTCCCTGACCTGCTGATAGCGCGACAGCAGCCGTTTGAGGCGCAGCGCCTGCTGGCGATGCCCTTCAGTGGTCACTTGGGTCATGACCCGGGAGATGGAGGCATTGATGTCGATGGCCGGGTAATGGCCGGCTTCGGCCAGGCTGCGGCTCAGCACCACGTGGCCGTCCAGGATGGCGCGGGCCGCGTCGCTGATGGGGTCCTGCTGGTCGTCCCCTTCGGCCAAGACGGTGTAGAAGGCCGACAACGACCCCTGGCCGGCGCCGTTGCCAGCCCTTTCCGCCAGGCGGGTCAGGGCCGCAAACACCGACGGTGGGTAGCCTCGGGTAGCAGGGGGTTCACCGATGGCCAGGGCCAACTCACGCTGGGCCTGGGCATAACGGGTGAAGGAGTCCATCAGCAGCAGCACGTCCTGGCCCTGGTCGCGGTAATACTCGGCCAGGCGGTGGCAGACCTCGGCGGCGCGCAGGCGCAGCAGCGGCGACTGGTCGGCCGGGGCGGCGATGACCACGGCCCTGGCCATGCCCTCCGGGCCCAGGGCTTCTTCGATAAATTCCCGTACTTCCCTGCCCCGCTCGCCGATAAGGCCGACGATCACCACCTGGGCCTGGGTGTAGCGGGTCATCATCCCCAACAGCACACTCTTACCGACACCGGCGCCGGCGAAAAGGCCGAGGCGCTGGCCCTTACCGGGGGTTAACAGGGCATTCATGGCGCGAACCCCCACGTCCAGTGGCTCGCGGATAGGGGTGCGTTTAAGGGGGTTGAGGCTGGTATTGTGCAGGCTGATAAGCTCGCCCACCGGGGGCGGCAGGTCGTCCAGGGGCTGCATCATGCCGTCGAGAACGCGGCCCAGCAGGGCCGGTCCGGCCGGCAGCCGCCATTCGTCGTCCAGGGGTTTGACCGAGGCGCCGGAATAAAGGCCAGAGACATTGCGATAGGGCATCAAGAAGGCGGTGTCGCGGTCAAATCCCACCACTTCGGCCAGGATAGGTACGCCGCCTTTGGTATCCACCAGGCAGCGCTGCCCCACCACCAGCCGGCAGCCCACCACTTCCAGGGTCAGGCCGGTTACCCTGACCAGACGGCCGGCCACATCCCCCAGCTCTACCTCGCCCAGCTTGCCGGCGGCCCGGCTCAGTCGCTCGGCGAGGGCTGTCACTGCTCGTTCTCCAGTTCGTCGCGCACCTGGGCCATGCAGTTTTGCAGGCGCTCTTCGGAGCGGATCAGCAGTTGCTGCTGGTCGCTCTCCAGGCGGCAATCGCCGGTGCCCAGCTCGCCATCGGCCAGCAGCGGGTAGTCGCCGCACTGGTTGATGCCGACCTTGCCTAGGCGCTGGTGATCATCGCTGGACAAGAAGATCTTGATGGGGCCCTTGGTGCTGTCCAGGCGGCCGACGGCCTCCTGAACCAGGGTCAGGATCTGGGAGGGGTTGAGGCTGAGCTCGGCATGGATCACCCTTCTGGCCACCTGCTCTACCAGGGCGCAGAGGCTGTCGGTGTTGTCCGCAAGTTGCTGCTGGCGGGCCTGTTCCAGGGCGTGCTGCACCGACACCAGGGGCGCCAGGGCCTGCTCGAAGTCGGCGCGGCCGGCGGTTTCGCCCTGGCCCTTGCCTTCCCGAAAGCCGTTCTCGAAGCCTTGCTGCTGCCCCTGACGGCGGCCGTCTTCCAGGCCCTGGTGCAGGCCCTTTTCCTGGCCCTGCACAAAACCGTCATCGTACCCTTGCTGGAAGGGATCCGGCTCACCGCTGTCCCTGGCGTGCAGGGACGACAGGGCGATAAAGCGGTGGCGGCGGTAGTTACCTTTTATTTTATCCATGGCTAGCTGACCGTCTTTTCCTCAAACAGCTGATAGCTGAGCTGCTGTTCCTCGTGGAGACTGCGCACCAGGGCCATGATCTCGCCCCTGGCCTGATCGGCACGGCTCAGCGGTACCACACCCATGGCTTGCTGGGCGTCTTGCAGGCCTTGGGCCATACGCTTGGGCAGCGCCGCCAACAGGGCGTCCCGTACCTGGGCATCGGCACCTTTGAGGGCCAGGGCCAGGGTTTCGGTGGGCACTTCCTGCACCAGGGTCTGCAGCACTTCGTCGGACTGGCGGGCCAGGGTCATGAAGTCGTACATGTTCTCGGCCACCATGCCGGCGGTGTCCTGATCGTGGAGCTTGAGCATCTCCATCAGGGCGCCACGGTCACCGTGGTAACGGTTGAGGATGTCGGCGGCCTGGCGCACCCCGTCCACCTTGGCGGTGGATTGCTCGGAGACGAAGTGCAGGCAGCGGGCCAGGGTGGTCTTGAGCTCTTCGAGCACCTGGTCGCTGACTTCCTTGAGGTTGGCCACACGGAACAGCAAGTCGTCGTGGGCATCCTTGGGCAGGGCCGCCATCACCGCCGAGGCGTTTTCCGGCGGCAGGAAGGCCAGCAGCACCGCTTGCAGCTGGGGATGCTCGTTGCGGAAGAAACGGGCCAGGGTATCGGCCGGCACCCAGTGCAGGGCCTTGAGCTCCTGGCGCAGGGCATCGCCGTAGATGCTGTCGATCATGCCCCTGGCCAGGCGTTTGCCCAGGGCCATATCCAGGGTCTTCTCCAGGTAGTTACGGGAGGCGGCACTGATGCCGCTGTGCTCACGGTAATGGTCGAAAAAGCCCTGCATCACATCTTTGGCTTCCTGGGTGGACACGCCGCTGAGCTTGGCCATGCGCTGGGACACGGCGGTAACTTCGTCACGGCTCAGGCGGGCCATCACCTTGGCGGCGGTGCTCTCACCCATGGACAGCAGCAGTATGGCGGCCCTGTCCAGATCGGTTCTTTCAGTCATGGCGTTGTTCATCGCTGCTCACCCATTGTTTGACCACTTCGGCGACTCGGGCCGTTTCCTTGTCCACCAGCAGTTGCAGGTGCTTGAGTTGTACTTCCAGCTCGGAGCCCGGCGGCGGCAAGGCGGCCAACAGCTCTTCTTCGTCGTCGTCCAGTTCGGCGCGGCTGCGGGACTGGCTCAGCAGTTCGCTGTCGTCCTCGTCCAGGGCCAGCAGGTCGTCGTCGCCAGGAGCCTGGGCCGGACGCACCAGGTGGCGTACCAGGGGCCGGATCCCGAACAGGATCAGCAGCAGTACCATCAGGCCACCCACGGCGTAACGCAGGTAGTTCTGCCAGACCGGCTCTTGCCACCACTGGGCCTCTGGCATGGGCAGCGGCTTGGTCTGGGCGGCAAAGTTGAAGCTGTGCAGGCTGAACTGGTCACCCCGGGCACCGTCGAAACCGACGGCGGTTTTTACCATGTCGGAAAGCTGATCCAGATCGGCCTGTTGCCAGCCCCCTTCCGGGGCCTGGGCACTGTTGACCAGCACCGATACCGACAGCTGGCGCAGGCGGCCCTGGGCATACTTGGTGTGGGTCACGGCGCGGCCGGTTTCGAAGCGGCGGTTGGTTTCTTCACGCTGGCTGACCGCTTTTTGCGGTTCGGCGTCGGCCTGGCCCTGGGCGTTGTTCTGGGGCACAGGGGGCCTGTTGGTCAGGGCGCCGGGGATCCCCAGGGCGATGGAGTCGGTGGAGCTGTCACGCTTGGCGTTTTCCTGGGTCAGCACCGGGTCCCCTTCCAGGGCCTCGCGGGTTTCGTTGACGCTGGAAAAGTCCACGTCCGCCGCCACCTGCACCCGGAAGTTTTCCATACCCAGCAGCGGTTGCAGCATGGCGCTGGCGCGCTCTTTCATGCGCTCTTCCAGGCGGGTGCTGTAGTCCATCTGTTTGCCGGAAAGGCGGGCCGGGTTGTCCAACTCGCCAAGGCCGGCCGACAGCAGGTTGCCGTTCTGGTCCACCACGGACACGGCGCCAGCGGTCATGCCGGGGATGGAGCCTGCCACCAGGTTAAGGATGGCCTCTACCTGGTTCTGGTCCAGGGGCGAAGCCAGGTCCACCATCACCGAGGCGGTGGGCTTTTGCTCTTCACGGCCCACAAAGAGGGTGCGCTTGGGCACAGCCAGGTGGACCCGGGCGCTGCGCACCGGGTCAAGGGCGATGATGGTGCGGGCCAGTTCCCCTTCCAGGGCGTGCATGTAGCGGGCCGACTCCATGAACTGGCTGGTGCCCAGGGTGGAGATGTTGCCCAGTTCATCCAGGCCGGCCGGCAGGGCCGCCTTGACGCCCTTGGCAGCCAGGCGCATGCGGGCATCGGCCAGGCGGTCTTCGGCTACCAGCACGTTGCCGCTGTTGCCGTCGAGCTGGAAGTCGATGCCTTCTTTTTCCAGGGTATCGATGATGGTCGCTTTGTCGTACAGCTCCTGCTTGCCGTAAAGAGGCACGTACTGGCGGCTGCTGGTCCAGAGGATCACCACTATGGCGCCAGCCACTATGGCGGCCAGCAGGGCTATCACCAATACGGAACGGGAATCGGCAGTCAGGCGGCGCCATTGGCCGCCAAGGGATTTGAGGCTGGCGCTCAGGGCTTCGCCGCCGGGGGCGCTTTTGATCAATTCGGCCATGGGTTCCTTTCCTTACACCGGCATGCGCATGATGTCGTCGAAGGCCGACACCAGTTTGTTACGGACCTGGACCAGGGCCGAGAAGCTCAGCCCTGCTTTCTGGCTGGCCACCATGGCCCCCACCAGGTCGTCACTTTGGCCGGTTTCCACGGCGGTCATCAGATCGCCGGCGGCTTTCTGGTCGAAGTCCACCTTGTTGACGGCGGCCTTCATGGCGTCGGTAAAGGAGCCTTCACCTTGGCCGGCGATACGGTTGGGAGAGATACCGTCGGCTTCTAGGCTCAGGCGATTCAGTTGCTGCAGCAGGCTGGCCTGGGTGCTGATATTGTCGATTTTCATGGTTCGTCCTTAGCCACTTACGACCAGTTGATTGACGTCTATGCCCTGCTCGCGCATGGCGGCCAGCTTGTAACGCAAGGCCCGGGTGGTGACACCCAGGGCGTCGGCAGTGTTCTGGCGATGGCCGTTGAAACGGCGCAGGGTGTCCAGCACGTGCTGGAACTCGGCGCATTTCTTGGAGGCCTGCAATGAGGTCACTTGTGGATCGAAGCTGCGCTCTATGCTGCGAGGCAGCATCAGATCTTCAGGCTGCAGCACCAGGCCGCGAGCCAGGATCAGGGCGCGCTGCACCACGTTTTCCAGCTCCCGCACGTTGCCGGGCCAAGGGTGGGACAGCAGGCTGCGGGCTGCATCTGGGTGCAGTTCAAAGGCAGTGCCATCGGCGTACTTGTCCAGGAAATGGCGGGCCAGGGGCAGGATGTCGTCCGGGCGCTCGCGCAGGGCCGGCCAGGCCAGGGGCAACACGTCCAGGCGGTAGAACAGGTCTTCACGGAAGCGGCCCTTGGCTACTTCCTCACGAAGGTCCTTGTTGGTGGCGGCGATGATGCGCACGTCCAGCTTGACCTTCTGGTTGGAGCCCAGTTTCTCCAGCTCACGCTCCTGGATGACCCGCAGCAGCTTGGCCTGCAGATCAAGGGGCATCTCGGAGATCTCGTCCAGCAGCAGGGTGCCGCCGTTGGCCAGTTCGAACTTACCCACCTGGCTGGCCACGGCGCCGGTAAAGGCGCCTTTGGCGTGGCCAAAGAGGGTGGACTCGAGCATGGACTCGGGAATGGCGGCGCAGTTGACGGCCACATAGGCACCGTTGGCGCGGCAAGACTGGTCATGGATGTAACGGGCCAGGCGCTCTTTGCCGGTGCCGGACTCGCCACTGATCAATACCGATGCGGTGGTCTGGGCGGCCTTTTTGGCCAGCAGCAGCACCTGGCGGCTGGCCTGGGAGGCCACCACCATGTTGGGAATGGGTTCGTGCAGGCTGATAGCGTGGCTGACCACGGCCAGCAGCTGCTCTTCGGTAAAGGGCTTGAGCAGGTAGTCCATGGCGCCTTGGCGCATGGCCTCGGAGGCCTTGACGCTCTGGTGGGCCCGAACCAGGGTCACCACCGGGCACTTGGGATGGGCGCGGCGGATGCGGGCGACAAACTCGCTCAAGGGGGTGTCAAGGTCGGCATCCACCAGCACCAGCATGGGCTCGGTCTGGTGCAGGCTGATTAGGGCGGTGGGGCAATCCTGCGCCACTACCAGGCGGTAACCGGCCTGTTCAACCTGACGGTAAACCGGGTCTTCGGATCCACGGGGATCCACCAGCAATATAGTCTTGTCCATCTTCATTTCCCTGTCCTGGTCCGAACGACCCTAATGGTGACCA
Organism: Gallaecimonas xiamenensis 3-C-1; assembly: GCF_000299915.1. Taxonomy (NCBI): domain Bacteria; kingdom Pseudomonadati; phylum Pseudomonadota; class Gammaproteobacteria; order Enterobacterales; family Gallaecimonadaceae; genus Gallaecimonas; species Gallaecimonas xiamenensis. The sequence continues at coordinate 36,717 of NZ_AMRI01000011.1, read as the reverse complement.
GGCGGTTCTTCTGCCGGTCGGTCGCATTCTGGTTCTTGGTTGCGGGGTAGCGGTCGCCGTGGGCGCGGGTCTGGATGAGCTTGTCAGCCATCCCGGCTTCCTTGAGGGCGGCCTTGACGTCGGCAGCGCGCTCTCGGGCCAGCTGCAGGTTGCCAAGGTGAGAACCGGTATCGTCGGTGTAGGCGTCGACCAGGACCTGGCCAACGGCCTTGTCCAGTTTGACGTAACGGGCCAGGCGACCCAGCAGCTGACGCTGTTCCAGGGTCAGGGCGCGCTCACCGGGCTGATAGAACAGGGCAATGTCCCTGGCCTGGCGGTAAGACATGGGGGCTTGCTCGTCCAGGCAACGGCGAAAGGCGCTAGAGCCTTCCCGCCATTTGACGCTGGGCAGCTCCAGGGCTTCCCGAGGCAGGGTCACCAGGCCCCACTGGCCCTTGTCCAGGGCGCTGAGCAGGGCTTTGCTTTCACCTTCACCAAAATGCAGCGGCAAGGTGGCAGCGGCGGCATGAACCGGGCTTTGGAAAGCCGGCTGCCAGGGGGCGTTGTGCCAGGACAGGCTGACCCCTTTACTGGTGGATGGACGGACACTGGGCTGGACCTGGAAAGCCAAAGCTTCCCCGGCGTGGCGCACGAAGCGCGCCTCGCCAAAATCCTTCACCGGCAGTGCCAATGTGCAGACAAAGTGATCACCTGTGAACTGCCAGGCCACCTTGTCCATATCGGGCCTCAGCGTTTCGACCGCATGGGACGAATACGCCAAGCACCCTAGCGTTAAAAACGCCAGGAATGGTCTGTGCATCTTCTTCCCTCAACGACAGAATGTAGGACTCGGCAGGGCTTAGCCCAGGCGCAAGGATCCCGTATCCGGCCCACGGGGGGCAGTTGAGAAAAGTGCACTGTTTCCAGCTGCAACGTACATAAAGGTCGTGCCTACTCAAAGTGTGATGAATGAGTAGCCGGATAAGGTGTGCTGACACCTTGTGCTGAGCACAATAGCGTCATCAAGAGAAAGGAATGCCATGGAGACATCTGAGCACAGTTAAGTATGCTCGCTGGCGCTAACACAGTGATGTCACCAAGGTAACAACCTTAGCTCTGGCAACCCCGCTATCGTAGGACCTTTGTCCCTTAGACCGGAGGCTTTGCGTCCTGAGCTTTCGCCGCAGTTTGCCCTTATCAACAGCTAAGTTTTGGAAGCTCGGCTTCCATTACTTAAACGGAACCTTAACGGTTCAGGTCCTAGCATATATTTGCATATTGCTTGCGTAAAGTGCCTAGCAGAAAAAAACATATAAATTAAATCTTCCTGAAACACTTTACTTAACAAAACAACAACATGCCCTATGAAAGGCCGGACCAGAGGCCCGGCCTAAAGACCATTTTTTAGCCCAGGGTTCCCACTACATCTATATGCATTTTTTCGGGAATTTCATTATACGAGAGGACCTTAAGCCCACGGGCGAAGGTCCGCGCGTAGCGGGCCAGCAAGGGCCGCAGCTGGGGAACGACCAGCAGTACAGGGGGATGCCCCTGACGCTGCATTTCGTCCTTCAAATGCGGCATCACTTGTTGCAATTTTCCTAACAGACTCGGTTCTATGGGGAAGCTGTCCAAGGACACCTTGCCCCCTGACTGGGCCTGGTTCAACGCCTTCAGCAGGGTCTGTTCCAGCTTGTCATCCAGGGTCATGGTCACCAGCTGTTCCCTGTCCCCTATGGCCTGGCGCACCAGGCTGCGTTTAAGGGCGCAGCGCACGTCGGCGGCCAGCAGCACCGGGTCCTTGGTCAACTCGCAGCTGTCCACCAGAGTGGTGGCTATGGTGCGAATATCCATTAGCCCCACCTGGTCGGCCAGCAACTGGCGGAATACCCGCAGTTGCTGAATGGGTGTCAGCTGGCTGTTAAGACTTTCCGCCAGCTTGTCCGACACCGCTTTGAGCCTGTCCCCAAGGGCGATGACATCGTCATGGCCAAACAGCTCGTCCAGATGTTCACGCATCACCTTGCCCAGATGGGTACCGATGATGGTGGCACTGTCTACCACCGAATACCCCAGGTTCAGGGCCTTGGCCTTCTGGTCGGGGGAGATCAGCACGGCATCCATCTGGTAGGCCGGCTCCACCGTCAATTCCCCGTCCAATTGGCCGTAGACCTCGCCACTCTGAATAGCCATCAGTCTTTCCGGGTCTACTTCCCCCCTGGCGACCGCAACGCCGCCAATCTTTATTCGATATTCACTGGCACCAAGCTGTAGGTTGTCGCGGATACGTACTTCCGGAACCAGGAAACCCATCTGTTCCGACAGGGTTTTTCTCACACCCCTTACCCGGCCCAGCAGTTCGGCCCCCTGGGCCTTGTCCACCAGGGTCACCAGCCGGTAGCCCAAATCGATGGCCAGGGTGTCCACATGGGGTAAGTCGGTCCAGACCAGGGGTTGGTCCTTGCCGAGCTTGTCGGTGAGCTCCTGGTAGCTTTCCTGCTTGGTATTGACCGGTTGTACCTGCCCTTGGCGCCAGGCGGTAAAGGCCAGCACGGCGGCAAAACCCAGGAAAGCCTGCCAGGGCATGCCGGGAATAAGGCCAAGCACCGTCATTACCGCAGCGGCGGTCCAGATCACCCGGGGCGAAGCCAGCAGCTGATCGTTGACCTGCTCGGACATCTCCGACTCGTCGTTGACCCGGGTGACGATGATGGCGGCGGCGGTGGCCAGCAGCAGCGACGGGATCTGGGCAACCAGGCCGTCACCTATGGTCAGCAGGGCATAGAGCTTGAAGGCTTCAGCGCCGGACAGGCCGTGCTGGAAGACCCCGATAGCCAGGCCGCCCAACAGGTTTATCACCAGGATCATCAAGCCGGCGATGGCGTCGCCGCGCACGAACTTGGACGCACCGTCCATGGCCCCGTAGAAGTCGGCCTCGCTGGCCACTTCCTGGCGGCGCTGTTTGGCCTGGGCCTGGTCGATAACCCCGGCGTTCAGGTCGGCGTCGATGGCCATCTGCTTGCCGGGCAAGGCGTCCAGGGTGAAGCGGGCCGCTACCTCGGAGATCCGCTCGCCACCCTTGGTGATCACCACGAAGTTGATGATCATCAGGATCACGAAGACCACCATGCCCACCACATAGTTGCCGCCGATCACCACCTCACCGAAGGCTTGAATAACCTTACCGGCGGCGTCGGAGCCGTTGTGGCCGTTGAGCAGTACTATCCGGGTCGAGGCCACGTTCAGCGTCAGGCGCATCAGGGTGGCCACCAGCAGGATGGTGGGGAAGACGGAGAAGTCCAGGGGCCTTTTCGCCGACACCGACACCAGCAGCACCAGTACCGCCAACACGATGTTGAAGGTAAAGAGGGTATCGATAAGCCAGGGCGGCAGCGGCAGTATCATCATGGCCAGTACTGACAGCAGTACCAGCGGGATGGCGGCGTAAGAACTGTTAAAGGACGACTTCACCTTTACTCCCTATCGTCTCAATGAAGCGGGGATCTTGAACTGGGGCAGCGGCGCCGGCCTTCTCCCCCCCTTGGCCTTGAAGGCATTCAACTGGATCACGTACATCAGCACGTGGGCAACGGCGTTATAGAGGCCGGCGGGTACTTCCTGGTCCACCCGGGTGGAGTGGTAGATGGCCCTGGTCAGCTCAGGCAGTTCCAGGACCGTCTTATTGTGTTGCGCCGCCACTTCGCGGATGCGCAGCGCCAGGGCATCGGTGCCCTTGGCGATGACATAAGGGGCTTCGGCGGCGCTGGCGTCGTATTTGATGGCCACCGCGTAATGGGTCGGGTTGGTGACGATAACGTCCGCCTCCGGTACACGCCTGTCGATACGCTGGCGCGACACCTGCATCTGCAATTGGCGGATACGGCTCTTGATCTCGGGGCTGCCTTCGCTGTTCTTGTGCTCGTCTTTGACTTCCTGCTTGGTCATGCGCAGTTTCTTGAGCATGGACCAGCGCTGGAAAGGCACGTCCAGCACGGCGATAAAGAGCAGTACCAACCCCAGCCAAATCACCGCCAGGGCCACCAGGCGCAGCCCCGTGGCCAGGCCCACCCCCAGGGGTTGGCGGTTCATCTCCAGCAGCTCCAGCCAGTGGCTCCAGAGCACCCAGGCCATCACCGACAGCAGCATGCTGACCTTGAGGATGGACTTGAGCAGCTCCACCAGGCTCTGGGAGGAAAAGATGCGCTTGATGCCGGACAGGGGGTTGAGGCGCTTGAACTGGGGAGAGGCCCCTTTAAGGGCCAACAGCCAGCCGCCGGGGATCATGCCGCTGATAAAGGACACCAGCCAGAGGATCACCAGCAGCGGCAAGAAGGCATTGAGGGCCAGGGTGGCGGCATCCCCCAGGTGGCGCAGCATCTGCCCCGGTTCGTTGCTGTCCGCGTGGTCCAGCTCCAGCTGCAGATGCATGATGGCCGTGGCAAAGCCGCCAAAGCTCTCGGACATGGACAGTATCAGCACCCCACCCAGCAGCACCAAGGCGGCGCTTTGCAGCTCGCGGGAGCGGGCTATCTGCCCTTCCTTGCGGGCCTTGTCCAGGCGCTGGGCCGAGGGCTTTTCTGTTTTGTCCTGGGCGCTGTTGTCGCTCATGGCGCCACCCCTGTCACCATCAGCCGCATCTCATCCATGGCCTGGGCCGTATAGTCGGCAAAGCGCCCCGGCACCCCGGATACGGTCAGCAACAGGCACAACAGGCCCATGGTCATGCTCATGGGAAAGCCAAGGGCGAAGATGTTGAGGCTGGGGGCCGAGCGGTTCATCACCCCGAAACAGAGGTTGACCACCAGCATGGCGATGATGGCCGGCATGGCCAGGATCAAGGCGCTGCCGAACACCCAGCCGAACAGGCCGAGGATCCGTTGCAGGTCCAACTGGAAGAGGCTGGCGCCGGGAGGCCAGGTGTAGAAGCTTTCCACCACCACGTCCAGCACCACCAGGTGGCCATCCAGGCAGAAGAACAGGAAGGCGGCCAGCACCATCAGCAGTTGCCCCATCAGCGGCACCGACTCCCCATGGGCCGGGTCGTTCATCACCGCCATGGCCAGACTCATCTGCAGGGACAGGATCTGGCCGAGCATGGTCATGACGGTAAACAGCATCTGCACCATCAAGCCCAGCAGCAAGCCAAACAGGATTTGCTCGCCGGCCAGGGCCAGGGCTTGCAGGGAAAAGGGATCCACCGCCGGCATGGCGGGCATCATGGGGGCCAGCAGGGACGCCAGCAGCAGGGCCAGCAGCACCCTGACCTGGGCGGTCTGCAGGTAGTCGCCAAACAAAGGCAGCGCCCATAGCAGGGCGCCGATACGCAGAAAAGGCCACCATGCCTTGCCAAGCCAGGCCACCAGGTCGCCGCCGGACAAGGCCAGGAAGCTGGTCATCCCAGGGCCCCGGGAATGGTCATGAACAGTATCTTGAAGGCGTCCATCAGCTTCTCGAGGATCCAGTGGCCGGCGAAGGCCAACATGCCCAGGGTCACCAGCAGCCTTGGCAGGAACGACAGGGTCTGTTCATTGATCTGGGTAGCCGCCTGAAAGATGCTGACCAGCAGGCCCACCACCAGCCCGGGCACGATCAGCACACAGACGATGAGGATGATGTTCAGTACCGCCTCGTAAATGAGGGAAACGGCCATCTCTGGAGTCATGGCGCTACCCGAAACTGGCCGTGAGCGTACCCACCGTCATGGCCCAGCCGTCCACCAGCACGAAGATCATCAGCTTGAAGGGCAAGGAGATGATCAGCGGCGACAGCATCATCATACCCATGGCCATCAGTACCGAGGCCACCACCAGGTCGATGATGAGGAAGGGGATGAACAGCATGAAGCCGATCTGGAAGGCGGTCTTGAGTTCCGACAGCACAAAGGCCGGCATCAGCACACTGAACGGCACCTCTTGCGGCTGCAAGGTCAGGGGTTCGCCGGCGATGCGCAGCATCTGTTCGAGCTCCGGCTCCTTGGTCTGCTTGAGCATAAAGGTGCGCAGGGGCTTCTCGGCACGGACGAAGGCCTCTTTGAGGGTGATCTCGTCGGTGTCGAACGGCACGAAGGCGTTGTCGTAGATGTCGGTCCAGACCGGCCTCATGATCAGTATGGTCAGGGTCAGGGCTATGCCGATCAGCACCCGGTTGGGAGGGCTTTGCTGCAGACCCAGGGCCTGCCTGAGCACCGCCAGCACCACTATGATGCGGGTGAAACTGGTCAGCATCAGCAGCATGGCCGGCAGGAAGGACAGGGCCGTCATCAGCAGCAGTATCTGCAGCTTGATGCTGTAATCGTCCGACGTATCGCCGTGGCTGACACTGAACAGCGGCAGATCGGCCCCGAAGGCCAGGCCCGGCAACAGCAGGGCCGCTAGCAGCAAAAGACGTTTCATGCGTGACCGGACAGGCTGCTCAGGCTGAGGCCGTCCATGACTTCCGTCAGGCGCAGGCCGTATTTACCGTCCACCACCACCACTTCGGCCTTGGCCAGCAGGGTGCCGTTGACCCGCACGTCCATGGGGGCGCCGGCCTGCTTGTCCAGGGGCAGAACTTCACCCTGGCTCAGCTGCAACAGATCGCCAAGGGCGATGTCGATGCTGTCCACTTCCAGGGTCAGGCGCACCGGAATGTTGCGGAACAGGGCCAGGTCGCGAGGGGCCTTGGCCTGGCCGGCGTTTTGCTGATCTTCGCCCAGCAGCGCATCCAGGCCGCCGTCTTCCAGACCAAATTCGTCCAATACATTGGTCATGTTTGCTTGCTCGGTCATGCTACGTCTCCGACCCTTTCAGTGATTTTGAGCACCAACTGCTCGCCTTGTTCAGCCACTTGGCCGCCCAGGCAAACAACGTTACCGGCGTGGGCCATGACTTTGTCGTTGAGTTCGATTGGCAGTATGTCCCCTGCCTTGAGGTCGCTCAGCTCGCCCAGGGTGAGGTGGAAGCGAGCTAGCTCCAGCTTGAGCCGCACCGGCACCGTCTGCACGGCGCTGCGCAGCTGCTTGTCCATGTCTTCCGGGGCCGGCAGGGTGGGCAGCTTTTCGCCACCCAGGTCCAAGGGCCAGCAGCACAGCCAGCTGACCTGCCAGTCGGCGGTGGCCAGCTTGATCTCGCTGGTCACCATGGTGCTTTGCGGCCCACGGTTGCTCCAGCGGCTCTGCCAGCCGTCCAAGGACAGGCCCAACTCGGCAAAGAGGCCGCCGAGCAGGTAATGAAAGAGTTTTTGGGCCAGCCGTTCTTCGGTGTCGCTGACGGTCCTGTTGGACAGGGCCTTGTCGCTGATGCTGGACACCTGGCCGCCAAAGAAGAGTTCAGACAGGCTGAACAGGGTACGGCTGCCAAACCCGAGGAATACGCCGGGGTTGTCGTTGCAGGACGCCGTCAGCCAGTAGTCGGCTTGAAACTGGGTCTCGGGGAGCCAGGGCGTCAGGGAGACATTGATGCCGTTGTCGTTGAACAAGTGGCGGCAATGCACGGTCAAGGCGTCGCCCAGCTTGAGATTCCAAGCGGAAAGGCGCCCACGCAGATAATCTGCCTTGCGGTTTTCGCCAAGCAGATCGTAATTAGGACATTGTTCGGCTCTCGCGCCTGAGATGAAGCGCCTGCCCTGGCCGACCAGGGATCTATCCTGCATGCAAGGGTTCCCTACTATCCACAGAGAGCTATTCGGTTGCTTCTCTATAGGGGCGACAGGCGTAGTGGGGAACTTGAGATTTTTTTTGAGATTTTTTCAAAGGGGGGCGGCCGGGCGGAAAAATGCCAGGCCAGCGCTGGCCGGGGCTAGCTATGAGGTAAGTACCCGCTTAGCTTGTCGAGCGCCAAAAGACGGACCTTGCCGCGCCCAAGCGCCAGCACGCCGCCAGACTGTAACTCCTGTAGCAGCCCGTTGATGCTCTGACGGCTCATGGCCAGCATGTCGGCCAATTGCTGCTGGCTGACCGGTAATTCCACCGCCAACGACTGGCCTGGTTGCAGGTTGCCATGGCTGTGGGCCAGCAACCAAAGCCGCCGCGCCAGCCGGGCCAGGGGGGTCTGCAGGGCCGAGTCTTCATGCCATTGCATCAATAGCCGCAGTTTCTGCCCCATCAACAGGCCAAAGTCCTGCCAATGGCGGGGATGCTGGGCCAACCAGGCGCGCACCTGCCCCTGGGGCAGGTGCCAAAGCAGGGTTGGCCCCTGGGCTTGGGCGTCGTGGGTGCGCTGGCGGCCGTCAAAAAGGGCTATCTCCCCGAACCAGTCCGGGGCCGACACCATGGCCAGCATGGCACTGCGCCCGTCCGGATGCTGGCCGGTCATGGCCATGACCCCGTCCAGCACCCCATAGAGGCCACAAGGGCCGTCGCCACGGCGAAACAGATACTGGCCCGGCGCCAGGCGCTTGAAGCGGCCCTGGGCCAACAGCCACTGGCTACACTCAGGGTGCAGATCCTTGAACCACTGGCCACGGCCCAGCACCGATGCCAGCTGTTGCGGTGAAAACAGGCTAGTGTCGCCTGGCTGACAGAGCATGGCGGTCTCCTGCCCTAGACTGGTCGTAAAACAATAAGGAGCAGCAGATGAAATCCCTCGGCACCCACCTGGCCCAATACGCAGCCTACCACAGGGACAGGCGCAACATTCTCACCCACTTCGTGGGCATTCCCCTTATCGTGCTGGCCGTTGCCATACTGGCGTCGCGCCCGGCCTGGGCTTTGGGGCCTGTGATGCTGAGCCCGGCCCTGGTGCTGGTGGTGCTGAGCTGCCTCTTCTACCTGCGCCTGGCCCTGGGCCTTGGCCTGGTGATGACGGCCCTGATGCTGCTGGCGCTCTGGGCCGGGCAAGGGATAGCCGCCTGGAGTACAGGGCCCTGGCTGGCCACCGGCCTTGGGCTGTTTGTGGTGGGCTGGGTGTTCCAGTTTGTCGGCCATTATTACGAGGGGCGTAAGCCGGCCTTTGTGGACGACCTGGTAGGCCTTGTCATCGGCCCTCTGTTTGTGGTGGCCGAAGCGGCCTTCCTGCTGGGGCTGCTGCCGGCCCTTAAGGCCGAAGTGGAAGCCAGTGCCGGCCCGGTGCACTGAGCACTTTTTCCAAATACGAAAAAGCCTTGTGCCAGTGCTGGGCTTTTTCGAAAGGATAGGCCCTGGCCCAATAGCTCCCTGTCGGCCGCCCCTCGGCGGCCTTTGCCACCAACAAGGAGCTATCCATGGGCATTCCCTCTCTTGGCCTTGGCACTTTTCGCCTCAAGGGCGACGCCGCCTACCAGGCCGTCAGCACCGGCCTGCGCCTGGGTTATCGCCATATCGACACCGCCCAGATCTACGACAACGAGGCCGATGTGGGCCGCGCCATTACCGATGCCGCCCTGCCCCGTGACCAGCTGTTCGTCACCACCAAGATCTGGACCGAGCATCTGGCCCCGGGCAAGCTGGTGCCCAGCCTGCAGCAAAGCCTGGCCAAGCTGGGCCTGGACCAGGTCGACCTCACCCTTATCCATTGGCCAAGCCCCCAGGACGCCGAGCCGGTGGCCCAGTACCTGGCCCAGCTTCAGGACGCCAAAACCCAGGGGTTAACCCAGGCCATAGGGGTGTCCAACTTCACCTTGCGCCATCTCAAGGAAGCCCTGGCGGCGGTCGCCCCCGGCCTTATCGCCACCAACCAGGTGGAAATGCACCCCTTCTTGCAAAACCGCGCCCTGCTGGATTTTTGCCGGGCCCAGGGGATCCGGGTCACCGCCTATATGCCTTTGGCCTACGGCAAAGTGATGGCCGACGATACCCTCAAGGCCATAGGCGCCAAGCACCAGGTCAGCGCCGCCAGCGTCACCCTGGCCTGGTTGCTGGCCCAGGACATCGTCGTTATCCCCTCCTCCACCCGGGAGGCCCATCAGCTCAGTAACCTCAAGGCAAAGGAACTGGTGCTGGATGCAGGCGACATGGCCCGCATCGCCGGCCTGGACCGGAACGAGCGGTTGGTGGCCCCGGACTTCGGGCCCGCCTGGGATTGATAAAGGAGGAGGCTTTCAAGGGGCGGGCCCACAGAGCATTGTCCACTGGCTAGACTCTAAGGCTGAACAGAGTCCCCAGGAGAGCCCCATGATAAAGCCCCTCTATGCCGCCCTGGCCGCAGCGCTGCTGGCCGGCCCATCCTATGGCGCCGAAGGCAACGTCAGCCCGGTGCAGATGATCTCGGCCATGGAAGATGCCTTTGGCGTTCACCCCGGCCAGCGGCGCAACCACATCAAGGGCAGCTGCGCCCTTGGCAGCTTTAAAGGCCTGGCGGCCGGGGCCAGCTATTCCCGCTCTGCCCTCTTTAGCGGCCAGGCCATACCTGTGGTGGCCCGCTTTTCCCTAGGAGGCGGCAACCCGGCGGCCAAGGACGCCGACAAGGGCGTCAGGGGTATGGCCCTGGAGTTCAAACTGCCCGGCGGCGCCTTGCAGCACATGACCATGATCAACGTGCCGGTATTCGGCGCCGCCAAACCCCAGACCTTCTACGATCTGCTGCTGGCCCTTAAACCGGACCCGGACACTCAGCGCCCGGACCCGGCCAAGGTCAAGGCCTTTGTGGACAGCCACCCGGATTTCCAGGCCATGGCCGCCTTCACCCAAAGCCATAACCCACCGGCCAGTTACGCCAACAGCCCCTACTACAGCCTCCATGCCTTCCAGTTCCTGGACAAGGACAACCAGGCTACCCTGGTGCGTTGGCATTTCAGCCCCCAGGATGGGGAAAAGCCCCTGACCGATGCCGAGCGGGAACAGGCCCCGGCCAACTTCCTGGAGCAGGCCCTTATCGACCGGGCCGCCAAGGGCCCGGTCAACTGGGATATGTACCTGACCCTGGGCCAGCCGGGTGACCCGGACAATGACCCGTCCCACCCCTGGCCCCAAGACCGCCAGCAGGTAAAGGTAGGCACCCTGTCCATCACCCAGGCCATGGCCCAGGACCAGGGCAATTGCGGCCCCATCAACTTTGACCCCATGGTGGTGGCAGACGGCATCGCCGTTACCGACGACCCGGTGCTGCGGGCCCGCTCGGCGGCCTATGCCCTGTCCTTTGGCAAGCGCCTGTCCGGCCAGTAGCAGGACCCAGGCGGCCACTGGCCGCCTTTTACTCGCCCCATAACCAGCACCCGGTTAGACTGCCCCCACCTTCTCTCAGCCCAGACTCGCCATGACACTGCAAAGCGCCCTTTCGTTTTTCCTGGCCATCTACATCTTTTGCCTGACCCCTGGCCCCGGGGTCTTTGCCATATTGGGCCGGGCCCTGACCAAGGGCGCCGGCGCCTGCCTGTGGCTGGGCCTTGGCATGATCCTCTCCGATCTTTTGTACCTGCTGGCCGCCTGCTTTGGCCTGGCGGCCCTGGCCACCCACTTTGGCGGCGTCTTCACCCTGATCCGCTTTGCCGGCGCCGCCTACCTTTTGTACCTGGCCTACCGCATGTGGACCGCCACCCCCACGGCGCCGGGGGAAGAACACCCGGGCCGGGGGGATGGCGCCTGGAGCTTTGTGCAAGGCATGGCCATCTCCCTGTCCAACCCCAAGGTGATCCTCTTCTACATGGCTTTCCTGCCCACTTTTATGGATCTGACCGCCTTGAGTGGCCAGGACATAGTGCTGGTGCTGGCCCTGACCTTTGTGGGATTGTTCCTGGGGGTATGGACCGTGGCCCTTTTTGCCGACCGGGCCAGGCTCTGGTTTCGTTCGCCCCGTGCCATGAAGGGCCTTAACCGTGGCGCCGGCAGCCTGATGGCCGCCGCCGGCCTCTTTTTGGCAAGCCGGGGCTGAGGCAACAAAAAGGGGAGCTATCGCTCCCCTTGGGTCAGGTCAGGATGCCGTGCACCAAATAGCCGGTGTAGCCCAGGTAAATCAGCAGCAGCACGCTCCCTTCCACCCGGTTGATGCGGCCCTGGCGCTTAAAGCCATAGCCCATCAGGAACACCAGTACCGTCAGCACCGCCATCAGCAGCCAGTCCCGGTGCAGCACTTCCGGCTCCACGCTCAAAGGCTCGATACCCGCCGCTATGCCCACCACCGCCAGGGTGTTGAAAAGGTTGGAGCCGATAACGTTGCCAAGGGCCAGGTCGTGCTCGTTTTTGCGCACGGCGGCAATACTGGACGCCAGCTCCGGCAGGGAAGTGCCCACCGCCACTATGGTCAGGCCAATCACCAGGTCGCTCACTCCCAACTGCTGGGCAATGCTTACCGCTCCCCACACCAGTACCCTGGAACTCACCACCAGCAGCACCAGGCCTACCGCCAACCACACCAGGGCCAGTTTCAGGCTCATGGGGTGGCTGTCCAGGTCGGCGTCGGTTTCCTGGGCCAGCACGTCGCCACGCTGGCGCATGCCCTGGTAAATGCTCCAGCCCATCAGCAGGGCAAAAAGGCCCAGCAGGATAGCGGCGTCCATGCGGTCCAGATAACCGTCCAGCAGCAAGGCACCCGACACCAGGGTTACCACCCCCAGCAAGGGCAGCTCCTTGCGCATCACCTGGGATTTGACCGCGATAGGGCTAAGCAGGGCCACCACCCCCAAGATCAGGGCGATGTTGGTGATATTGGAGCCATAGGCGTTACCCAGGGCCAGATCCGGGTTGCCGTCCAGGGCCGCCAGGGCCGAGACCACCATTTCCGGGGCCGAGGTGCCAAAGCCGATGATGACCATGCCGATCAGCAGCGGCGGCATGCCCGCATAACGGGCGGTGGCGGCGGCGCCATCCACAAAACGGTCAGCACTCCACACCAGCAGCGCCAGGCCGGCCAATATGGCCAACAGGGGTAACAACATCAGTCGGTTTCCTTAGTGATAAAAGATTGGCCGGGCGCCAGGCTGAGCACCCGTTGCGGGAAGGGAATAGACAGGCCGGCCGCTTCGATTTCGGTTTTGAGCTTTTGGTTAAGGTCCCAATAGAGAGCCCAGTAATCTTCCACCTTGGCCCAGGCGCGCAGCTGCAAATTGACGCTGCTTTCCCCCAGGCTCTGCACCATGGCCTGGGCGCCAGGGTCTTTGAGCACCCGGCTGTCCTCGGCGGCCAGGCGCAGCAGCACCGCCAGCCCTTTGTCTATGGCGTCGCCGTAGGCGATACCCACCACCAGATCCATGCGGCGCTTGCCGTTGCGGCTGAAGTTCTTGATGGGGGCGCCCCAGAGGCTGCTGTTGGGAGCGCTGATATAGAGGCCGTCTGCCGTTTCCAGCACTGTGGTGAAAAGCCCCACTTCCCGCACCGTACCGCCAAAGCTACCGCACTCGATAAAGTCGGCCACCTTGAAGGGACGCAAAATCAGCAACATGATGCCGGCGGCGATGTTGCTCAGGGTGTCTTTGAGGGCCAGGCCAATGGCCAGGCCGGCGGCACCCAGCAGGGCGATCAGGCTGGAGGTATTGACCCCCAGCACGTCCAGCAGTATCACCAGCCCCACCAGGTAGATGGCATAGCCGGCCAGGCTCGACAGCAGTGGCACCAGGGTTTCGTCCAGGCGGTTCAGGCGCTGGTGGGCACGGCGCACCGAGCCTTTAACCCAGCGGGCCAGTACCAGGGTCACCAAGAGTATGGCCAGCACCAGCAAGGCCCTATAGCCCAGGTCCAGGATCAGGTTGGCGTTGGCCTGCCAGAATCCCTTGAATTGTTCTGCCATGAGTTTCGCCCCTCCAAGGCTTAAGTGGGGGCGATCTTAAAGGCAGCAGACATAAAAATCAGTACGGTATAAGGACCCTACAGATCGGGAAAACCGTAAAATGGGGCCTGGCTGGCATTATTGCGCCCGGTTTGGCTCCAGAACACCAACTTCGGCTTAATTCAGGCAGAGTGGATACTTAGGTCGTAAGATGAACCTTGGATACCCCAGCCGGAGAGTCCATGCGCCTGCTATTGAGTCTGCTGTTGCTGAGCTTTGGCGTCAGCGCCACCCCCTACCCCTTGCCCGATGCCGACAGCGCCTACCTGGGCCGCATCATCAACCACAAGGTCAAGCAAGGGGACTACTTCGAAGCCATAGCCCGCCGCTACAGTGTCGGGCCGTTAAACATCATCGAGGCCAACCCAGGTATCGACCCCCTGCTGCCGCCCCCAGGCACCCATCTGTTGCTGCCCACCGCCATGCTGCTGCCCAAGGTGGAACGGCGGGGTATCGTCATCAACTTGGCGGAGCTGCGTCTTTACTATTTCGACCAGGCCCACAAACAGGTGCATGTGTTCCCGGTGGGCATAGGCCGTATCGGCCTGGACACCCCCCTGGGCCAAACCACCATCATCAACAAGCAAAAGGACCCGGTCTGGCGCCCCACCAAAGGCACCCGCGAGCGTTATGCCGAGCAAGGAAAAACCCTGCCCGAGCAGGTGCCGGCCGGGCCGGACAATCCCCTTGGCCAATACGCCATGCGTTTGGGCTTTGGTAACGGCGAGTACCTTATCCACGGCACCAACCTGGAAGCGGGTATAGGTATGAGGGTCAGCGCCGGCTGTATCCGCCTGGAGCCTCGGGATATCGAGAGCCTGTTCAAGATGGTACCGGCCGGCACCCCGGTGCGGGTGATCAACCAACCGGTCAAGACCTCGGTGGAGCCAAACGGCAACGTGTACCTGGAGGTGCACGAGCCCCTGTCCAGGCCCAACAACGAAGAAGGCAAGACCCTGCGCCTGAGCAAATCCCAGCAGAAGCTGCTCAGCAACCCGGCCCTGAGCAGTGCCAAGGTCAGCCAGACCCTGCTGCGCCAGCCGGGCCTGCCGGTGAAGGTGGGCAGGTTGGAGAAAGAAAAGGCGCCTTAAGGCGCCTTTTGGTTATTTCTTGTAGTAGGTCGACGACATGTTGTCGATTCGCTGGTTGGCCCTGCGGGCCTCCATGCTGGCGCTTTCGGCTGCGGCCTTGGCGTCCTGAATGTCCTTTTTCATCATGGCCTGGTCAGAGGCCAGTTGGTCGACTTTGCTGCTCAGTTGGTCAATCTTGTTGGACAGCATTTCAGCCTGGCTGTCCATGTTGTTGCTGGTGCAACCAAAGAGCGCGGTAGAGCCTAAGACCAGCGCCGCCAACATCACTGTACGCTTCATATCCACTCCTTTTTCCATAGATGACAAACCTTTACTGCCGTTGAGGATGGCACGCTAAAGTGTGGCATAAATTTCTGTTTCTGCTTGCGCAACGGCGGACTGGATCAGGGGCGGTTAAAAAGAAACCTGCCGGGAGGCAGGTTTCTGACGGGAGGCTCAACGTTCCAGGGGACCGTAGTCCCTGTCCCTTGCGGGGCAGAATGAGCGCATTTCTTCTGAAAAATCAGGACCTTCATCTTCAAGGCGTGCGTCCAGCAGCTCCTGGTCGAGCCGTTCTTCGGCCCGGGGCAGTGGCGCCTGCCGATCTTTGGGTCGCGCCATGGTTACCTCCCTGTCGTTGTTGGGTCATAAAGCTTTAGCCCATGGCCACAGGCCTGCGCAAGCACCAAGATCGCCGACCAGTCCTAAGCCCCTAAGCAGGCAGTAAAACTTTTTTCGCCGCTGTGACAGCCTCCTGTAAAGAAGATGCAAGCTTGCCCTGTCAGCCTGGGACTTCCAAAGAGCCCGCCATAAAAGTTATGATATAACAAATCAAAGTTATTGCCGTACCGACCCATGCCCCCAAGCTCTTGCAAACTGCTGCCCCTGGCGGCGCTCCTTGGCCTAAGCACGGCCCAGGCCGATGAGGTGGAACGCCTCACCGTCCGCTACCACCAGGCTTACAGGGGTGACATTCCCAACAAGGCCCTGCCCCAAGCCATTGAAACCCTGGACAGACAACTGCTGGACAACAGTGCCGCCAGCCGCTTCCAGGACGCCTTGGATTTTTCTGCCAGCATCAGCCGGCAGAACAACAGCGGCGGCCTCTGGGACAGCTTTGCCCTGCGCGGTTTTCCCGGCAACGAAAACATGCCGTCGGCCTACCTGGTGGACGGTTTTAGCGCCGGGCGTGGTTTCAGCGGCACCCGGGACCTGGCCAACGTGGCCTATATCGAGGTGCTCAAAGGGCCGGGGTCGGCCCTTTACGGCCGCTCCGAACCGGGGGGCACCGTCAACATCATCACCAAAAAACCCCAATACCAGACCGAGGGCTACCTCAAGGCTGAGTTGGGACGCTTTCAGCACCAACGCCTGGAAGGGGACTTCACCACCGGCCTGAGCGAACGCCTGGCCTTTCGCATCAACGGCGCCTGGCAGGACAGCGACAGTTTCCGCGACCAGGTCTTCATCAAGAAAAAGCTGGTCAGCCCCTCGCTGCGCTACCAATTGGCGGAAGATGCAGCCTTGCTATATAGCGGCGAGTTTATCGACCAGCAGCAGCTGTTCGACCGGGGCCTGGTGGCTCTGGACGGCATTGCCCTGCCCGACTCGCGTTACCTGGGCGAACCCGATGACGGCCCCACCCAGGTCAAGGGATCCGGGCACCAGCTGAACTACCAGCAGCAACTGGCCGGGGGCTGGTCCCTGCAGGCCGGCCTTAACCTGCGCCACTCGACACTGAACGGCTATTCCTCCGACGCCGAACTGTCCCCCAGTCGCCAAAGCCTGTTCGAGGACGGCCGCAGCCTGGACCGCCAAAGGCGCTACCGCGACTACCATTCCGACGACAGTTCCCTGCGCCTGGAACTGAGCGGCGCCCTGGACACGGGCCCGGTGCGCCACCACCTGCTGCTGGGCAGCGATGCCTACCGCTATGAACTGGCCACCGGCCTCTACCGTTACCGGGGCCCAAAAGGCAGCTACAGCCTGGACATACTGGCTCCTCAGTACGGCCAGAATGCCCCCGAGGTAGCCCTGCTCTATGACAACAGGGAGGTCCAGAAGGCCTTCGGCGGCTACCTGCAGGATCAGATGGACTTGAGCAAGCAGGTCAAGCTGCTGCTGGGTCTGCGCTTTGACCACTACCAGCAGCGCATTCATGAGCTGGCTTCAGGGCAGCGTTCCCAACGCAGCCAAAGCCGCCTGAGCCCGCGCCTTGGCCTGGTCTATGTGCTGAGCGACAGCCTCAGCCTCTACGGCAGTTATTCCGAAGGCTTTGTGCCCCTGAGCGGCACCGACTACCAAGGCCACCCCTTCGGAGTGGAGGAAAGCCAGTCGCTGGAACTGGGGCTCAAGTTCGAGCTGCAGGCGGTCAGTGGCACCCTGGCCCTATTCGATGCGGACAAGTCCAATATCTTGGTGGCCGACCCCGTCAACGTCGGTTTCTCGGCGCCTCTGGGCCAGGCCCGCAGCCGAGGCCTGGAACTGGATATCAAGGCCGACCTCGGCGACAACCTGCAAGCCAGGCTGTCTTACGCCTACCTGGACACCCAAACCACCAGCGACAGCCTCAACGCCGATTGGGGGCTGGCGGTGCCCAAGGGCAGCCCCCTGGTCAATATTCCCCGCCATAACCTCAGCCTGATGCTGAGCCAGTCCCTGCAGCCCCTCGGCCTGGATGGGGACACCGGCCTGAGTTACCGCTTCGTGGACAGCCGCCTGGGCGACGCCGCCGACCTGAGCTTTCGCCTGGCGCCCTACAGCTTGGTGGGCCTGTTCCTGCACCTGCAGCTGGACGACAACCTCAAGCTGGCCCTGAACCTGGACAACCTGTTCGACCAAAGCTACATCGACAGCAGCTATAACGCGCTCTGGGCCTACCCGGGCGCGCCGCGCAACCTAAAAGCGAGCCTGACCTATGCCTTCTGAGACTGCCCTTAACCGCCGTATCGGCAGCATCGACATGATGCGTGGCCTGGTGATGCTGCTGATGCTGGTAGACCATGTCAGGGAGAGGTTTTACCTGCACATGCAGGTCACCGATCCCATGACCCTGGACAGCACCAGCCCCGGCCTGTTCCTGAGCCGCTTTGCCGCCCACTTCTGCGCGCCCACCTTCGTGTTCCTGACCGGCCTTTCCGCCTGGCTTTACAGCCAAAAGCCCGGCCGCAGTGCCCGCAGCTTCCTGGCCAAAAGGGGCCTGTTCCTGATCGCCCTTGAGCTGACCCTGGTGACCTTTTCCTGGATGGGCAGTTACCAGACCCTGTACCTGCAGGTGATCTGGGCCATTGGCCTGAGCATGCTGGCCCTGGCCGCGCTGGCGAGCCTGCCAAGGCCCTGGCTGCTGGCCCTGGGGTTGGTCATTGTTTTTGGCCACAACCTGCTGTCTCCCATCAGCCTGCAACCGGGAGACTGGGGATACAGCCTTTGGACTGTGCTGCACGACAGAGGCTACCTCATCAGCCAAGGCCCCCTGGCGGTGAAGGTGAGCTACCCCGTGTTGCCTTGGATAGGGGTTATCCTGCTGGGCTATGGCGCAGGCCCCCTTTATGGCCGCACCCTGCCGGCGGCGCGCCGCCACCAGTGGCTGCTGGCCCTGGGCCTTGGCTGCCTGGTGCTGTTTGCCTTGCTAAGGGGCCTTAATCTCTACGGTGAAAGCCTCCCCTGGCAGCAGGGCAGCAACCTGGGCTGGACCCTGATGTCCCTGTTCAACCTTACCAAGTACCCGCCATCATTGGCCTTCCTGCTGGTGACCCTGGGTGGCATGTTCCTTGGCCTGCTGGCCTTCGAACGGCCCCTTGGCCGGTTGGGAAGCTGGCTCAGCGACTTTGGCGCCGCCCCCATGTTCTTCTACCTGTTGCACCTCTATGTGCTGCTGGGGCTCTACAGCCTGGCCATAGCCCTGCTCGGTCCCAACCACGGCACCCTGCTGGGGGTGGACAGCATCGCCTGGGTCTGGTTGATCAGCGCCGCCCTGGCCCTGTACTTCCCCACCCGCGCCTTTAGCGCCTTCAAGCAGCGCCAGCCCTGGCCGCTCCTCAAATACCTGTAAAAAAAGCGGTGCCTAGGCACCGCTTTTTTATTACCGGATTCAGCGTTTGGCGATCACCCAAACCGCGTGGATGATGCCCGGCAGGTAGCCGAACAAGGTCAGCAGAATATTGAGCCAGAAGGCCCCGCCCAGCCCCACTTGCAAAAAGACCCCCAGGGGCGGCAGCAAAATGGCAAAGAGGATGCGGATAAGATCCATGAAAGTGCTCCTTTTCCTTGGGTGTACCCCAGTGATACCAGCCTGCCCTGGCCAACCCCAGCTCCTTTTCCCCTTCGTTCAGCAATAGCGAGCGACGGCCCTCACATTCTGTAACAGCCCTGTTGACGCCCGGCGGGGCCTCTTCTATGCCTACTAGGCAATAAAACAAGAGGTCAAAAATCAACCGCATGTTATCAATGTCGTGCATGCATCCCTGAACCATGGAGGATCAGCGATATGTACAGGAGTACCCTGCTTTGCCTCGGCCTGGTTTCCGGCCTGCTCGCCCTGCCAACGGGCGCCAAGGAAGCCTCAGCGCCACCGGCCAATCCCAAGGCCACCAGCCTGTCCCTGACCAAACTGAGCGACGACAGCGCGCTCTTGTCCGGGCGTTTTCCTCAGTTTGAAGCCGGCAGCCGCTTCGCTTTCAGCCTCGGTAAGGAGGAGGTTGAATTCAGCGACACCGGCGAAAACGGCGATCTGAAGGCCAAGGACGGCCTCTTCACCGCCAAGGTGCCCTTCGACTTCGAAGCCTTTACCAAGGCCAACCAGATCCTGGCCGAAGGCAAAGAGCGGGAACTGGCCCTCTTTGCCCCGGCCGACCGCCAGCAGCTGGGCAGCCAGAAATGGATCCCGGAGGGCGACCAACTGCTGGTGCTCGAGACCCTGGCCGGTAAGGAACGGCGCTTTGCCCTGCCCCTGGACCCGCGCCTGGTGCCCATTGGCGAGCCCTTGCCGCTGCCGCCCCTGGGCCCGCCGGTGGGCCTGCCCCCGGACAACCCGGTGCTGGGCCCCACCAGCATTCCCGACTCCCTGATGATCACCAAGCTCAGCACCGTCAACGATCCCAGCCGTACCTGGGCCTGCCAGGCCGCCGGCAGTGCCCCCAGCGGTAACCCCCAGGGGGACTGGACCTTCTGGCAGCTGATGGAAAACATGGCCAACGGCACCGCTTCCACCTCGGACTTCATCAAGGAACTGTTTGGCAACTGGCAAAACAACCAGTTGATCAACGGCCACAACGTGGCGGCCCGCCCCGGCGTCTACCAGCAGGTGATAACGGCCTGGGAGAACCGCTCCGGTGGCCCCGGCGCCGACCTGCTGCCGCAACAGAGCCCCTTTCGGCTGCTGGGCATAGTGCTGCGGGCGGATCTTCGCGGTGGCGGCAGCTTCTATGGTGGCGGTGACGCCGGCGAAGGGCGCTTCGTGTTCGCCCTGCACGACGGTAACTGCAACCCCATGGCCAAGACCCTGATCCTCGAGTACAAGGTGCCCATCAGGGGCTGCACCGCCATCCGTGACTGGGCCCGGGACTGGAAAGCCCTGTCCAGCTCCGCCAACTACAACGACGACCTGCAGCAGCTGACCGACGTCTTCACCCAGGCCGGAGCCGCGCCCCTGGAGCCCAACGCCAGCGCCATCAGCCAGGTGCGCAGCAACGAGTTGCTGCCCCAGTCCCCCGGCTGGGAGCTGCGCGAATTCGTGCTACCCCAGGGCGGCGGGTTCCTGACCCAGACCTCCGTCAAACAGGAACCGCAGCTGGTGCACAACAACTCGGCGCTGTTGGCCAGCTTCATCAACAGCAGTTGGAATCAACTGGTGGGGCCCCCTTCGGGCAACCATGAGGTGACCCTGGCCCACAACAGCCAGCCCTTCCTGGCCGGTGCCGCCCCCTCCCCTGTGCTGTGGAACGTGCAGGCCAGCCAGCTGACGGCGGTACCCACCACCGCGTCGCCGGTGAGCCCCTTCCCGGCCACGGTGCAGGACGACGCCGTCTTCGAACTGGCGGTCAACACCTGCTCTGGCTGTCACACCCTGGAGACCGGCACCAGCTTTGCCCACCTGCACTACAACACCATGCCGGGCCAGCCGGCGCTGCTGTCGGGGTTCTTGACCGGTATCAGCCTGCCGGATACCCGCAAGCCGGCCATCAGTCGCCACTTCAACGACCTGGCCAGGCGTGCCCAGGACCTGGACAACGCCGCCAACCTGTCCTGCCGGCTGATCGGCGAGGTGCCCTTTGGCAACCTGGTGCTGAGGGAGCTGACCGCAGCGCCGCCCTTGCGGGCCGTGCACTGACGCAAAAAAAGGCCGGGTAACCGGCCTTTTTTATGCCCAACAGCTTAAGGGGCCGGCACCGATGCCAGCTGTTTGGCCCGCTCGGTGGCGCCCAGCGCCTGGTGGTCACGGGCCAGCAGCCGGTAGACGCCGGGCAGCACGAACAGGGTGAAGAGGGTTCCCACCAACATGCCGCAGACGATCACCAGGCCAAGGCCAAAGCGGCTGGCCGCACCGGCGCCGCTGGCAAAGAGCAGCGGGATCAGGCCAAACACCATGGCCGCCGTGGTCATCAGCACCGGCCTTAGCCGGATCTTGGCCGCCTCCAATATCGCCTGGCCCCTGTCCAAACGGCGGCTGACCTGCAGTTCGTTGGCGAACTCCACCATCAGTATGCCGTGCTTGCTGATAAGGCCTATCAGGGTCACCAGCCCTATCTGGGTATAGATGTTGAGGCTGGCCCAGCCCAGGGCCAGGGGCAGCAGGGCGCCGCAGATGGAAAGGGGGACGGTGATCAGGATGATCAGCGGGTCCACTAGGCTTTCATACTGGGCCGCCAGTACCAGGTAAATCACCACCAGGGCCGCCAGGAAGGCAAAGACCAGGGTGTTACCCTCCTGCACGTATTGCCGTGAGTCCGACTGCCAGTCATGGCTGAAATCGGCCGGCAGCTGCCGGGCGGCCTGGTCGAGGAAGGCCACTGCCTCTCCCAGCGACACCCCCGGCATGGGAATGGCCTGCAGGGTGGCGGCGTTCTGCTGGTCGAACTGGGTGCGCTTGTTGGGCTCCACCGCCCGGCTCAGGATCACCACAGTGGACAGGGGCACCAAGCCATGGTCGCGGGTGCGCAGGTACTGGCGGGCCAGGGCCTGGGGGCTCAGCCGCTGTTCCTTGACGCTTTGGGGAATGACGTCGTAGGCACGGCCGTCCAGAGGGAAGCGGTTCACGTAGTTTTCTCCCACCAGCACCGCCAGGGACTCGCCGATGTCGGCCATGGCGATCCCCAGGCTATTGGCCTTGGCCCTGTCTATCTGCAGCTGCACCACCGGCTTGTTGTAGTCCAGGTCGCTGTCCACCACTGCAAACAAGCCACTTTGGCGGGCCTGGGCCTTGAGCTGCTCCATGGTGGCGTACAGCTGGGGGTAGTCCAGGGGGCTTCTTAGCACCAGCTGCACCGGCAGGCCGCCGGTGGAGCCGGGCAGCGGCGGCAGCTGAAAGGCGAAGATGCTGCTGCCTTCCACGTCACCGACCGCCTGCTGCAACTGGGCCTGGATCTGGGAAGCATCCCGCGTGCGGCTTTCCCAGGAGGACAGGTTAATGCCTCCAAAACTGTCGGCCGGGCCGTCGGTGCCGTTGATGATCCAGGTGCTTTCGGTCTCGGGAATGCTCAGGTAGACCTTATCGAGGGCCTTGGCAAAATGCTCCACATAATCGAGGTTGGCGTATTGGGGCGACTTGATGGCCGTCAGTACACTGGCCTGATCCTCCACCGGAGCCAGCTCCTGCTTGGGCAACTGGTAAAGCAGCGGCAGGCTCAACAGCACCAGGGCACCAAAGGCCGCCGTCAGCCAGGGGCGCGCCAAAGACCAGGCCAGCAGCCGGCCGTAACGGCGGCTAAGGCCGTTGAACAATCCCTCGGCAAAGCGGGCCATGGCCCCTTCCTGCTGCTTGGGCGCCAGCAGCAGCGAACTCATCACAGGTGACAGGGTCAGGGCCACCACCCCGGACACCACCACGGCGCCGGCCAGGGTCAGGGCAAACTCCTTGAACAAGGCGCCGGTCAGGCCCCCCATCAGGCCTATGGGGGTGTAGACGGCAGCCAGGGTAATGGTCATGGCAATGACAGGGCCGGCCACCTCCCTTGCCCCCATCAGCGCCGCCACCACCGGGCTGCTGCCCTCCTCGATATGGCGGTGCACGTTTTCCACCACCACTATGGCGTCGTCCACCACCAACCCTATGGCCAGCACCATGGCCAACAACGTCAGCAGGTTGATGCTGAAACCGAAGGCCAGCATCAGGCCCAGGGCCCCGAGCATGGAAAGGGGAATGGTGGCCACCGGGATCAGCACGCTGCGGGCCGACCCCAGGCAGAGATAGATGACGACGATGACGATCACCAGGGCCTCGAGCAGGGTATGCATCACCTCGTCGATGGACGCCTGGATAAAACGGGCCGTTTCAAAAGCCAGGTCCACCTTGACCCCGGGCGGCAGGGTTTGCTCTATCTGCGGCAGCAACTGGCGAATGCCGTCCACCACCACCAGGGGATTACCCTTGGGAGTGGCGAAGATCCCCAGGTGAACGGCCGGTTTGCCATCCATCATGGCACTGGTTTCGGTGGCAGCCGCCGCCAGCTCAACGGTGCCTATGTCGCGGATCCGCACCTGGCCGTCCTGGTCGCTGCGCACCACCAGGTCGCGAAAGTCATCGACGCTGGCCAATTCGGTATTGACCCGCACACTGGACACCACAAACTGGCCCTTGACCTCCCCTGGCGCCGCCTGGAAGTTGTTGCGCCGCACCGCCTCGGCCACGTCCACCGCCGTCAGCCCCCGCCCCGCCAGCCGTTCGTTGTCCAGCCAAAGCCGCATGGCCAGGTGCTGGCCACCGAAGCTCTGCACCTTGGCCACCCCTTCGATGGACGCAAAACGCGGCTCCACCACCCGCGACAGGTAGTCGGTCAGGGCCGGGATAGACAGGCTATCACTGGAAAAGCCCACATAGGCCACGGCGGTAGACTCGCCGTTGGAGCGCTCGATGACGGGATCATAGGCGGCTTGGGGCAGCTTGTAGCGCACCGAACTGACCTTGGCCATCACCTCGGTCATGGCCTGGGTGGAGTCGCGGTTAAGGGCCAGGCGCAGGGTCACCAGGCTGCGCCCCTGTACCGAAGAAGAGGACAGGTAATCTATGCCTTCCACCGAGGCCACCGCCTGGGTGATAGGCTGGGTGACAAAGCCCTGCATCAGCTCCGAGCTGGCCCCGGGATACTGGGTGGTGATGGTGATGGTGGCACTTTCCAGCAGCGGATACTGGCGTATGGGCAGCTTGCCCAGGGCAAAGACGCCAAGCAGCAGGATAAGGGCGCTGACCACCAGCGCCAGCACCGGCCGGCGTACGAATTTGTCGGTAAAGGTCACAGGCCTGCCTCCCCGGCCAGGGACAAGGCGGCCAGGCTGTCGGCCTTGGCCTCCACCTGCATGCCGTCAGCCAGCTTCATCTGCCCCGAGGTCACCACCTGCTGGCCCTGCTCCAAGCCCGCCGTGATCTCCACCAGCCCCTGCCAGCGCTCGCCGCTTTGCACCGTCACCCGCTTGACCACCAGCCCGGCCGGGCCAGGTTCGGCAACAAAGACGGTATCGCCATAGGCGCTGTAGGTCACCGCCGTCTGGGGCACCAGCAGGGCCGGCGGCTGATCTTGGCGAAGCACGGCAATGCTGGCGAACATGCCGGCCTTAAGGCGGCCGTCGCCGTTGCTCAGTTCGGCCTGCAGCTGCAGGGTTCGGGATTTGCCCACCAAGGGGTCTATGGCCACCACCTTGGCCTCGAAGGCCTCTTCAGGGAAGGCATCAACCCGCACCTTGACCGGCTGGCCCAGGGCCAGGCCCGGCAAGGTCCGCTCGTCCAGGGCAAAATTGGATTTGAGACGGTGGCCGTCCACCAGGTTGGCAATAGGCGAAGCCGTGTCCAGGTATTGGCCCAGTTGCACCCGCCTTATCCCCATGACCCCGGCAAAGGGGGCCTTGATGGCCTTTTGGTCAATCAGGGCCTCAACCCGCATCAGCTCGCCCTTGGCCATATCCCTGGCCGCCTCGGCGTTGTCCAGCTGTTCCTGGGGCGCCAGTTTGTCGGCTACCAGTTGCTTGCTGCGCCTGAGCTGGGCCTGGGTGTTGCGCAGCTGCGCCTCAAGCCGCTGCCGTTCGGCCTGCTCGACGGCGTCGTTCAGTTGCACCAACAACTGGCCTGCCTGGACCTGCTGGCCGGATTCGAAGGCGATGCGGGTAACCCGGCCAGCCACTTCGCTGGTCAGCTGTACCTGCCTTGTCGCTTCCAGCTCGCCTATGCCCTGGTAACGCCTTGGCAGCTCGGCCAGGGTCACCTCGGCCAGGGCCACCTTGACCGCCGGCCAGGCCTGGCCTTGCTGGGAGTCCTGGCCGGCATTGGCAGCCCCATAAATCAAGGCTACCAGGGCCACGGGAGCCAGCACTGCCAGCCCGAGTAACAAAGTGCGCTTCATACCAGCCCTCCTACCAGCAACTGGCGCAGGCGGCTGGCAATGGCCACCGCCATCAGGCCCCCCACCACGGCCAGGTGTTCCAGGGCGAAATAGAGGGAAAGCTGGGCGGCGCTACCTTCAAGCAGCCAGAAGTGGTGTACCAGGGGAATGGTCAACAGCAAGAATACCGCCAGGGCAGCCGCCCCCAGCCACAGGGCCCTGTCCAGCAACAACAGGGCGGACCCCAACAACAGCAAGCTGGCGGTAGCCAGGTTGAAAAGCCAAGGGGGATTGAGGCCAGCCCCCTGCATTTCCTGCAGGCCGCCCTGCCAGTCCAGGACCTTGGCCAGGCCCGAACACAAGAACATCAGGGCCAGGCAAAGCCGGGCCAACAACCAAAAGCCACTGCTGGCCAAGATCCTATCGAGTCTAGATTGCATAAAGGGCTCCCTCACCCAAGTTCCCACCGCCCTCTTGGCGGCGCCAACACTGGGCAGGGCGCCCAGGCAGCCGGGACTCTACAACCTAAAGTTAACTTGAGGTCAAGGTTGCTTTGGGCCCCTCCCCCAGGCCCCTGACCAGGGGGAGCTGGCGGTGGCCGAACACATTTGGCAGGGCACAAACCTTGATAACCGGCCGGCAACGTTGCATCTTCAATGGTCAGCCGGTCTTGCCACAGCGGCACTCCAGGGTGCCAGCGCTATCCCGCCCCGGCCGCGCCTTCTTAGAATGATGTTGATGTTGAACGAATGACCCCGAGGAACCCATGAGCCATCCGCTGTCCATTGAGCCCTGCGACGCCCCCACCTCCACCGAACAGCGCCAGGCGCTGCTGCATAACCCGGTATTTGGCAAAGTCTTTACCGACCACATGGTGACGGCGCAGCACAGCGCCGATAAGGGATGGCACCAGGCCCGGCTCAAGGCACGCCATGACTTCCAGTTCTCCCCCGGCACCACAGTGCTGCACTATGGCCTGGAGATCTTCGAAGGGCTCAAGGCCTACCGCCAGGCCAACGGTTCCGTTGCCCTGTTCCGCCCCGAGGCCAACGCCAAGCGCTTTGCCAACTCGGCCCGCCGCCTGGCCATGCCGCCCCTGCCCGAGGCCATGTTCGTCGAATCGGTCAAGGCCCTGGCCCAGTTGGACAAAGACTGGATCCCCCAGCAGGACTTTGCCTCCCTGTACCTGCGCCCCTTTATGATCGCCACCGACGCCACCCTGGGCCTCAAACCCGCCGAAGAGTGTCTGTTCAGCGTCATCGCCTGCCCGGTGGGGGCCTACTTCAAAGGGGGCGCCGCCGCCGTTTCCCTTTGGGTGTCTGACCATTTCACCCGCGCCGCCCCCGGCGGCACCGGCGACGCCAAATGCGGCGGCAACTACGCGGCGGCCATGGTGGCCCAGCTGGAAGCCAGCCGCCAAGGTTGTGACCAGGTGGTGTTCCTGGACGCGGTGGAAAGGCTCTGGGTGGAAGAGCTGGGGGGCATGAACGTCTTTTTCGTGTTCGACGACGGCTCCATCCAAACCCCGCCCCTGACCGGCACCATACTGCCCGGCATCACCCGCGACTCCATACTGCAACTGGCCATGGACAAGGGCCTGACGGTGCGCGAAGAGCGTTACTCCATCGACCAATGGCAGCAGGACGCCCAAAGCGGCCGGCTGGTGGAAGCCTTCGCCTGCGGCACCGCCGCCGTGGTCACCCCCATAGGGTCGGTCAGGGGCAACCGCCACGAATTCACCATTGGCAACGGCCAGGGTGGCGAAGTGACCGCCATGCTCAAAGGCGCCCTGCTGGATATCCAGTACGGCCGCGCCGACGACCCCCACGGCTGGATGCTGGCCCTGGACTGAGCAACAAAAAGCCCCGCTAAGCGGGGCTTTTTCATGGCCTAGGCCCTGGCTTTAAAGGCGATGGCGTCCACCTCTATCTGCATCCCCGCCAGGGCCAGGCAAGGCACAGGTATCAGGGTACTGGCCGGCAGGGTCTGTGGGGTGCAGTAGCGGCCCAGTTCCTGGCCCCAGATGACCAGCTTGTCGGCGTCGTGGTCGACGATCAGCACCGTTATCTTCAACAGGCTGGCAAAGGTCAGCCCATGGGCCGCCAGCACGGTGTCGAGGTTACCCAGGGCCACCTGCACCTGGCTGCGAAAGTCATTGCTGAGCCTGTGTTCCAGGCCCTCACCGCCACTTTGTCCGGAAATGAACAGCCACTCCCCGTCGGCCGGGGCCGTTAGGCTGTGGCAAAAGCCGTAGGGGCTGGGGTCAAAAAGGCCGGCGGGGTTGAGGCGGCTGAGGTTTTGGGCGCTTGGCATCTGTTGCTCCTTGGGGTTATGCCTGACAATGGCGCACAATGTACAAGCTAAAGTTAACTTGAACTCAAGGGCTTTCGGGGAGTATCAGAGCCATGGCAAGCCACTTCTACCTGAGCATCGGCGAGCTGGCCGACCGCAGCGGTATCGCCCAGTCGGCACTGCGTTTTTATGAGCAAAAAGGGCTGATCTTTGCCGAACGCACGCCGGGAAACCAGCGCCGCTACCACTCTTCCATGCTGCGGCGCATCTCACTGGTCAGGGTGGCCCAGTCGGTGGGGTTTACCCTGGAGGAGATCACCGCTGAACTGGCGGCCCTGCCCATGGACAGGGTTGCCACCCAGAAAGACTGGCAGCGCCTGGCCGAGCGCTGGCAAGCCGAACTGACCGCCCGCCTGGCCCGGCTGCAGTCCCTGAAAGACAACCTTACCGGCTGTATCGGCTGCGGCTGCCTGAGCATGGAAAAATGCCAGTTGTTCAACCCCGAAGACAGCCTCTGTGCAGAGGGCAAGGGGCCAAGGCGGATAGCGGGCTACTAGGGCTTCAGGCGCCCTGTTTACGGCGGGTCCAGACGATGCGCCCCGCCTCTTTCATGGTGATCTCAAGGGCCCCGTGGTAAACGGCCAGGGCCCGCATCTCCAGGTTGATGTCGTAATGGCTCTTATGGGTACCTGGGTGCTGGTGCCAACGCCGGTGCATGCCGATCAGCGCCGCCATGGCGTGCAGCTCTTCGTCGGTGTCGGCCAGCATGTGGCACATCACCATATTGCGAAAAGGGGCCTTCATGTTGTCGACGTAAACGGCCAAGGGCAAGGCTCCAGAGGAAGGACAAGGCCCCCAGCTTAGCAAAAGCCCTGCCCCAGTTCAGCCCTGCCCTGTCAGCGCCCCTGGGCTGCTATGGCCTTAAGCCCTTCTTGCAGGGACGTTACCTTGAAATCGGGAAAGCGCGCCTTGAACTTGTCCGATACAAAAAGGTTGTCCACCTGGTAGCGGGGCAAAAGTTCTGCCGCGTCCCGCAAGGTTTGGCTAAAAAGCCCGGCCAATTTGAGCTGCCAGGCCTTAAGCACCTTGTAGCGGGGAGCCGCCCCCAGCACCTCGGCGGCCAGAGTCACCAACTGGCGGTAGGTAAGGCGGTTGTCGTCACAGGGCAGGTGCCAGGTCTGGCCGAAGGCGTCCGGGGTATTGCCCAAAAGCGCCATGGCCCGGCTGGCATCGGGGGTGTAGATAAGGCTTCTAAGGGTGTCGTCGCGCAAGAACACCTTGGCGGCTTTGCCGGCCTTCAAGGGGTTGATGGCGGTGGCGTTGGTGATGCTCTGGGTCTTGCCCGGCCCGTAAAATTCCGGGGCCCGGCAGATAAGGGCCTGCACCCGGCCCTTTGCCATGGCTTTAAGGAGCATATTGGCAATGTCGCCCCGCACCCTGCCCTTGGGGCCATAAGGCACAAAGGGAGTCTCTTCGGTCTGGGGGGCACTGGTCTGGGGATACATATAGGTGTTGTCGAAGAACACCAACTTGGCCTTATGGGCGGCGCAGGCGTTGATGACGTTTTCCATAATAAGCGGCCACTGGGCTTGCCAGAGCGCCGTGTCCATGGGCAGGCCGGCGGTGAGGTAGACCACCTCTGAGCCGGCGACGGCGTCCATGGTCTGGCCGGCGTCCAACAGGTCAGAGCTCAGCAGTTGGTCGCTGCCGTTAACCTGTTGCGGCCGGCGGCTGACCAGGCGGATTTGCTCGGTAAAGTCCGCTTTTAGCGCCTTGGCCAGTTCTTGGCCGATTTGCCCGCTGGCACCCAGTATGGTTTGCATCTTGCCTTGCCTCTTTGCTCGTTATTGCACTGGCGCCAAGGCTAAGGTTAAAGCCAGCTTTAAGGTCAAGCCCGGTCTTGCCCTATTGACCTTAAAGCCAGATTTAACCTTAGAGTGGCACCAGGGTTTTAAATCAAGGTAGGCAAGGTGATGGCAAAAGAGATGACCCAAGTGACCTTCGGCAGCCAACAGGTGGCGGTGATCGCCGAGGGCTATTACCACAGGTTCCGCATGAACCCGGATCTGGACCAGGTTGACGGCCGCTGGCAGCAAACCCTGGTGCAGACCAATACCCTGGCCTTTGCCCAGCAGCTGCTGCCGCGAAAACTGCGCCTGACCCAGGGCCAAGGCCCCTTGAGCACCTTGCTACAACAGCTGGAGGCGGGGCTGGTGCTGCGTTTTGATGTGGTGCAGGACGCCCAATCGGCCCTGTATCTACCCACCCCTTTAGGAGCCCGCCTATGACAGCGCCCCGTTTTGATCTGGTGGTGTTCGGCGCCACCAGCTTTGTTGGCCAAATTTTGACCCGCTACCTGAGTCAGTACCTGGCAGAAAGCCAGGAACCGCTGCGCTGGGCCATCGCCGGGCGCTCGGCCGCCAAGCTCGAAGCCCTTAAGGCCTCCTTGGGGGAAGCGGGCAAGGACCTGCCGATACTGATTAGCGACGCCACCGACGCCAGCCAAATCGCCGCCCTTTGCGCCCAAACCCAGGCCGTGGTGTCCACCGTCGGCCCCTATGCCCTGTATGGCGAGCCTTTGATTAAGGCCTGCGCCGAAGGGGGCACCGACTATTGTGACCTCACCGGCGAGGCCCAGTGGATAAAGCGGATGGTGGACAAATACCAGGCCGCCGCCCGCCAAAGCGGCGCCCGCATCGTCCATTGCTGCGGCTTTGACTCGGTGCCCTCGGACATGGGGGTGTGGCTTTTGCAGCAAGAAGCCGTCAAACGCTGGGGCCAGCCCCTTGGCGAGATCACCATGAGAGTCAAGGCCTTAAAAGGCGGTGCCTCCGGCGGCACCGTAGCCAGTATATTGCAGTTTATCGAAGAGGCCCTGGCCGACCCGGCTATCCGCAAGGACATCAACAATCCCTACTCCCTGTGCCCACCGGCGCCGGTAAACAGCGCCCGCCAGCATCAAGTCAAAGCCGCCGAATACGACCACAACGCCCAGTCCTGGGCGGCGCCCTTTCTGATGGCCGCCGTTAACGAACGGGTGGTGCATCGCTCCAATGCCCTCTTGGGGCAGGCCTACGGCCAGGACTTTAGCTACAACGAGGGGCTGCTGACCGGCCCCGGCCTCAAGGGCCGCCTTAAAGCCTTTGGGGTAGTGGCGGTCCTGGGGGCCTTTATGCTGGCCGCCCTGGTAAGGCCGGGCCGCTACCTGATGCAACGCTTTTTACTGCCCAAACCCGGCGAGGGCCCAAGCCCCGCCGCCCAGCTTGCTGGCCACTTTGACCTGCGCTTTTGGGGCAAGGGCGAGGCTGGCCAGGCCCTTAGCCTCAAGGTTACCGGCGACCGGGACCCTGGCTATGGCGCCACCGCCAAGATGCTGGGCCAGGCCGCCCTCTTCTTGGCCCTTAATATGCGAGAAGGCAGTGAGAAAACCGGCAGGCCCGGCGGTTTTTGGACTCCGGCCAGCGCCTTTGGCGAGGGTTATCTTGACCGCCTGCGCCGCCACAGCGGTATGACCTTTACGCTTGGCGACGGCGCGCCATAAAAAAGCCGGGCTTAGCCCGGCTCATCCTTTATTCTTGGTCTTTTTGCAGCTTGGCCAATACCCGCTTGGCGTTGGCGGCGCAGTCCATATCCGCAGGCTTGGCCTCAATATCCCCGATAATGGCCAGCAGTTGCCCCTTGCTGCTGGCAAGGCGCGCCTCTAAAGCCTCGATGTCCACCACCTTGGCTTTTAGCGCCGCCAGCAGCTCTTGGTGCTGCCAATCATTGAGATCCGGCGGCAACAGGGTGCGAAGCTCGTCCAGGCTAAAGCCCGCCTGCTGGGCGCTGCTGATAAGGTTCAAGGCCTGCACCGCCTCGGGGGGATAACTGCGATAGCCGTTGGCCTTGCGCTTAACCAGCTTGAAAAGGCCGATACGTTCGTAAAAGCGAATGCGCGACGGCGCAAGACCGGTGCGCTCTGCCAATTCTCCGATATTCATGCTGCCTTGCTCTTAGCCAAAAAACCCTACCCCAAGGTTACCTTGCCCTGACGGCCATTGCCCGTGCCCATTGCCCTGGGCGGGCTTATACCGGGCGGGTGGCGATCTCCAGGTCCCCCAGCCAGCGCAGGGCCTGGTCCCGGTCTTGGCCGCACATCTCTTGGGAGGGCTTGAGGCCGGCGCAAAAGGCCGGGCGCTCGGGGTGGCCGAAGATCTTGCAGCGAAAGTCGTCTGCCAGTTGCACACAGCGCACATTGGCTGGCTTACCCTCTGGCATACCGGGAATGGGGCTGGTGATGGAAGGCGCTATGCAGCAGGCCCCGCAGTGATCACGACAATTCATGTAAGGGTATCCTGCAGGAAAAGTGCCGTCATTTTGCCAGAAAGGGACGCTGAGCACCCAACCGAAAAGCCACCTGACGGTGGCTTTTTTCACTGGCCAGAGGCTTTGCAGCGCAGGGCAAAAGCCAGGGCCGCACTCAGGGTAGCCAGGGCCACCACCCCTTGCCAGCCCGCCATGGCCAAGGCCTGGCTGCCCAGCAATGAACCCAGTGACATGCCCACAAAGACAGTGGTGAAGAACACCGCATTGATACGGCCCCTGGCATTGGGATCCAGGCGATAGACCAGCGACTGGTGGGAAACCAGTGCCATCTGCAAGCCGAAGTCGAAGACAACGGTACTCAGCGCAATCAATACCAACTGTGCCGTCGTGCCCAGCCATGGCAAGGCAAACATGGCGGCAAAGGCCAAGCTGACCAGGGCCGCGCCGAACTGGGTGACTTTGGCAGAGCCGATGCGGTCACTCAAACCGCCAGCCAGCGGCGCAGCAATGGCACCGGCGGCGCCCGCCAAGCCGAAGGCCCCGGCGATATCGCTGCCCATGTGAAAGTGTCGGCTCAGCATCAGGGCCAGGGTACTCCAGAAGGCGCTGAAGCCAATGGAAAGCAGCCCCTGGGCAAGGGCGGCATGACGCAAGGCCGGGTAACGAACAAAGAGTTGCCCCACCGAGCGCAGCAATGCCGGGTAACTCAGCTTTGCGTGGGTTTCAAAGCGTGGCAGCTGCCGCCACAGCATCAATCCCGACAGCACGATGATCACAGCGGCTATTTGGTAGGTAGCGCGCCAGCCGAGATGGTCGGCAATAACACCACTGAAGGTGCGGGACAACAGTATGCCCAGCAGCAGGCCCGTCATCACTGTTCCCACCGCTTTGCCCTGTCGCTGCGGCGGCGCCAGGATAGCGGCACTGGGGACTATGTCTTGCGCCAAGGTGGCAGTTATGCCGATCAGCAGGCTGGTCAGTAGCAGGCTGCCGATGCCGCCCGACAGGCTGCACAGCAGCAGCATCAGTGCCAGCATGATGCTTTTGATGCCGATCAGTTGGCGCCGGTCATAGCGGTCGCTCAGAGGGAGCAGGAAGAACAGCCCCAAGGCGTAACCGAACTGGGTCAGGGTTGGAACCAGGCCAACCTGTTCGATACCAAGACCCAGCTCCTGCTGCATCAAGGGCAGGATAGGCTGAGCATAATAGATAGATGCCACCGCAAAGCCGGCACCACTGGCCAAGGTGAGAGTGGTCGCCCTGGTATAGGCGGGGGGCTGTATTGCGTGAGTGGCGAGTTGCGAGCGCATGGACATTGTCCTCCAATCCGATAGTGGCGCTATTTTGCAAAGCCAGGCATTGGCGCTGTAGCCACTTCACTGGTAGAACTGTTATACGCTTTACGTATGGCTAGCCTGCTTGTGAACAACGTTGATCGTATAGAGTTGATGCGCACCCTGGTGAGGATCATCGAAAGTGGCAGCCTCTCTGCTGCTGCCAGACAACTGGATACCACCCAACCCACCGTCAGCCGCCGCTTGGCGCAGTTGGAAAGCCTGTTGGGCGCCAAGCTCATCTTGCGCTCTACCCATGGCATGAAGTTGACCGACGACGGTGAGCGCTGTTATCGGCATGCCCGCACCCTGCTGGCCCAGTGGGATGCCATGGCCGAAGAGCTCGCCGGCAATGACGAGCAGATAGCGGGTGTGCTGAGAGTCAGAGTGCCCCACGCCTTTGGCCAGCAGCAGATGCTGCCGCACCTGATCGACTTGCTGAAACGCTCACCGGCGCTGAGTGTGGAATGGGTGCTCAATGACAAGACCCCCGACTTCATCGCCGAAAACCTCGACTGTTCCGTGCAGCTGGGGCACATCAGCGACCCATCGGTCGTGGCGGTGCTGCTGGCAGAGGTGCCCAGGATCATGGTGGCCTCGCCACAGCTGCTCAGCCAAACCGGTACCCCGCAACAGGTCGCGGAATTGCCGGCCATGCCTTGGGTAGCCCAGAGCCCCTACCATCGCCGAGAAGTGCTGCTTCGCCATCAGCAAAGCCAAGCGGTAGAGCAAGTCGCCATTGCCCCCAGGCTGACCACAGACAGCCTTTATGCGGCATACAATGCCGCCTTAATGGGACTGGGGGTAACCACGGTGTCGCACTGGATCGCCGCTGACGCCCTGGCTGACGGCCGTTTGGTGCAGCTGTTGCCCCAATGGCAACCGGACCCATTGCCGGTATACCTGGTGTACCCCTATGCCAACTATTACCCGGCGCGGCTCAGGCACTTTTTTGCATTGATGAAAGAGGTGATGCCCAACCTGGTTGGTACCGTCCAGCCTCAGCGCCGTTGAGTCTGTCTTGGCCCCTGGGTTTGGCTGAGCTGGGCTCGGGCCATCTAGCCCTTTGTCAAAGCGCCGGGGGCCATAAAGGCGCTTGTTGTCAGGCACATAGGCAACAGCTGGCTCTTGGGTCGGCTTAGTCTTTTTTGACCGGGCCTGCCAGGTAGTCTTCATCGGACACCGGCTCAAACCAGGTAACCGGGCTGCCGTCCAGCGCTTCTTGCACTGCCACGTGCTGCAGGGCTGTGGTGTCGGTGGCGCCGTGCCAGTGGCGGCGGCCGCAGTTACACCAAATCAGGTCACCAGGGCGAATTTCGGTTTTCGGGCCGCCTTCGCACTGGGTCCAGCCCACACCGTCGGTCAC
This sequence comes from Gallaecimonas xiamenensis 3-C-1, assembly GCF_000299915.1. Taxonomy (NCBI): domain Bacteria; kingdom Pseudomonadati; phylum Pseudomonadota; class Gammaproteobacteria; order Enterobacterales; family Gallaecimonadaceae; genus Gallaecimonas; species Gallaecimonas xiamenensis. The sequence continues at coordinate 2,193 of NZ_AMRI01000011.1, read as the reverse complement.
CAACAGGGTCTGGCCGAGGGGATGGGCGTGCCAGTTGGTGCGGGCGCCGGGCTCGAAGTTCACCACCGCCAAGCCGATGCGAGACGGGGCGGGGGCATTGAAGATGCGGTCGATGCGCACATTGCCGGTAAACCAGTCGGCCGGGCCTTTGATGGCAGGAGTGGCACCGGCACGGTGCACCTGCATGTCTAGGTCTTTGTTATCGGTATTGCTCATAACCGGCTCCCGGTTGTGTTGAAAGGGGAGCTAACAAGATAGCAATGCCTGATTGCGCTGATAATATGGCTAATTAAGAACCCTGTTTTAAGAAGCGCTTCATAATGACGAGCCCGAGTCTGGACGAACTCAAGGTATTTGTGGCCGTTGCCCGTGAGGGTAACTTTACCCGGGCTGCCGCCCATCTGGGGGTGTCGCCTTCGGCGGTGAGCCAGACCTTGCGAACCCTCGAAGAGCGCCTTGGGGTGCGGCTATTGACCCGCACCACCCGCAGCGTCACCCGCACCGAAGCCGGTGAGCGGCTGCTGCAAAGCGTGGCGCCGCTGCTGGAAGAAATCGATGGCCACCTGGCAAGCCTTGCCGACCTGCGGGACAACCCGGCCGGCACGGTGCGCATTACCGCCGACGAGTTTGCCTGCCGCCATGTGTTATGGCCCAAGCTGGCGCCGCTATTGGCCACCTACCCAGAGCTCACCATAGAACTCATCACCGACTATGGCCTCACCGACATCGCTGCCGAGCGCTTCGACGCCGGGGTCCGCGTCGGCGGCATGATAGCCGCCGACATGGTGGCGGTGCCCATAGCGCCAAGGATGCGGCTGATGACGGTGGCGTCCCCCGCCTACCTGGCCGAAGCCGGCACCCCACAAACCCCCGAGGCGCTAACGGCGCACCGATGCATTAACCTGCGCCTGCCCACCCACGGCGGCCTTTATGCCTGGGAGTTTTCAAAGGCCGGCCAGGAGTCTCGGGTGCGGGTGAGCGGGCCGCTGATTATGAACAGCTCCCTGCAAATCCTCGACGCCTGCCTGGCTGGCACTGGCTTGGCGCAACTGCCCAATGCCCTGGTGGAGCCTCATATTGAAGCCGGTTCGCTGGTGGAGGTACTGGCCGACTGGTGCGAGCCCTTTGACGGCTACCACCTCTACTACCCCAGCCGGCGCCAGCAGACTGCGGCTTTTAAGGTGGTAGTGAATGCCCTAAGGATGACGTAAGAAAACACACCGCCTGGTGGGTATAGGAAGATCCGCAAGCATGAGATTTCTGCTAGAGCCAAAGCCCTCGAGAGCTCTTTGACCTTCACCGTGAGCGAGAAAGTTCCGGCCAGATAAACAGGATACTTGTGTGGCCCAGCTCATTCCAGCAGGTGCGGGGAGCAACACGTCGTCAAAAGCATTCAGCGGCGTAAGATTTGCCCCGTGGGCACGGGGAACGCCAACAAAGGCAGCCTGTTCTTTATCTGGGACCCGGTTTATCCCCGTGGGCACGGGGAACGCATGGCAAAGGCCATAGTGCTGGCGTCGCTTTCCGGTTTATCCCCGTGGGCACGGGGAACGCATCAACAGCCAGGTAGGCAGACCGGATCAACTCGGTTTATCCCCGTGGGCACGGGGAACGCGGCCGGAGCCCCCGACTGGGACAGTGGCACCGCAGTTTATCCCCGTGGGCACGGGGAACGCATTTACTTATATATACATTATACGCAGTAACACGGTTTATCCCCGTGGGCACGGGGAACGCTTTATGCCAGTGGCCGCCTCGAAATCCTCTGTCGGTTTATCCCCGTGGGCACGGGGAACGCTTCCTGGCCGAGGTCAGGTGCGCCCAGGTCGTCGGTTTATCCCCGTGGGCACGGGGAACGCTTCCTGGCCGAGGTCAGGTGCGCCCAGGTCGTCGGTTTATCCCCGTGGGCACGGGGAACGCTTCCTGGCCGAGGTCAGGTGCGCCCAGGTCGTCGGTTTATCCCCGTGGGCACGGGGAACGCTTCCTGGCCGAGGTCAGGTGCGCCCAGGTCGTCGGTTTATCCCCGTGGGCACGGGGAACGCTTCCTGGCCGAGGTCAGGTGCGCCCAGGTCGTCGGTTTATCCCCGTGGGCACGGGGAACGCTTCCTGGCCGAGGTCAGGTGCGCCCAGGTCGTCGGTTTATCCCCGTGGGCACGGGGAACGCATCGATGGCCGCGAAGAGGTGGTCAAAAT